>CANQCD010000169.1 GCA_947589455.1 uncultured Lachnospiraceae bacterium
TAATCAAGGCAGAATAAGATGAACTATATGCCATGAGGCAGGCATATATGTTTCACACAAACTGATGATGCCTCAGAAAGAGAGGAAGGAATTTATGTTAAACGAGACAAATACTATCGAGGACGTAAAAAACGAAGTGCTTTACCATGTAGCAAAGGCGGCATTTGAGGGAAATCTGTCGCAGATCGAGGCAACACTGCCGTATGAGATCCTGCCGGGAAATAAGCCGAGTTATCGGTGCTGCGTATACAAAGAACGTGAGATCATCCGCGAGCGTATCATGCTGGCAAAAAACATGAACCCAAATACAGGGCATCCATGCCATAATACGGTACAGATCATCCCGGCAGCCTGTGAAAACTGCCCGATCACCCGTTTTACCGTGACAGACAACTGCCAGAAGTGTATGGGCAAGAAGTGTATGCAGGCATGTCGTTTTGGCGCGATCAGCATGACGAGGGACAAAGCGTATATTGATCCGAATAAATGTAAGGAATGCGGGCAGTGTTATGAGGCGTGTCCGTATAATGCGATCGTGGATATTATGCGCCCCTGCCGCCGCGCCTGCCCGGTTGACGCTATTCAGGCAGGCGATGATGGAAAGGTGACAATAAATGATGAAAAATGTATCCGCTGCGGCGCCTGCATTAATTCCTGCCCATTTGGGGCTGTGTCAGACAGCTCCCGTATGTTAGAAGTGATCGAGCATTTGAAGCGGGATAAGCCGGTCTATGCCTTAGTGGCGCCTGCCGCAGAGGGGCAGTTTGGCAGCGATATCACAATGGAATCGATTCGGAACGGCGTAAAACAGCTGGGTTTTCGGGATATGGTAGATGTTGCGATCGGAGCTGATTTTGTATCGGATTCCGAGGCGAAGGAATGGGCAGAGGCATATCAGGAGGGAAAGAAGATGACAACTTCCTGCTGTCCGGCGTTTGTCCATATGATCCGCCGGCATTTCCCGGAACTGATGGATCATATTTCTACAACAGTCTCTCCGATGGCAGCGACAGCGAGGCTGGTAAAAGCAATGCATGGGCCGGAGGCCGTCTGCATTTTTATCGGGCCTTGTATCGCAAAGAAGAGCGAGGCTGGCCAGGCGCAGGATAAACCGGGAGAAAATGCAGATCTGGTGCTGACTTTCGAGGAATTAAACGCTATGTTCCGCGCAAAAAATATAAAATTGGAGCCTTGTACGTTAGAGGAGCAGAACGGAAGCATCCATGCAAAGAGATATTCTAATTCCGGCGGCGTGACAAAGGCGGTAAAGCAGGCGCTCCGGGAAAACGGCATCAACGCCGGCGTCAATGTGCGCCAGTGCAACGGTGCGGAAGAGTGCCGCAAAGCGTTGTTTTTGATGAAGGCGGGAAAACTTCCGGAAGACTTTATCGAGGGGATGTCCTGCGTTGGCGGCTGCGTAGCCGGCCCTGGAAATATCGCAGAAGAGAGAGAGTTTAAGAGAGAGCGGGATAAACAGCTTGGAAATGCGGACGACAGGAATATCCTGGATACACTTTCTGCCTATCAGCAGTATGAATTTTCCATGCACAGAGTGAGATAGGCGTTTTGGTGAACACTCAATTGATGTCACAAATCCGGTGTGTGGATTTTCCATACATAGGGTGAGACAGGCGTTTTGGTGAACACTCAATCGATGTCACAAATCCGGTACGTGTGGAATTTCCATACATAGAGTGAGACAGGCGCTGGCAAAAGGGAATGAAAAGATTCCTGCTCAGACTGTCTCCGCAATCTTTCGAAGTTGCGGCGCAATGTGCGCCGCAACAAGCGCTTTTACGATATCTAGTGGGATAAACGGCAGAAAGCAGACTGCCATTGCCGCACGGAGGGACGTCTCCGCAGAAAGCATATACCAGACTGTGCCAAACAGATCGATAAAAATCACGGCGGAAATTGTCAGGAGATAATAGAAAATGCGGCGGTGGCGTGTTATCAGCTTACAAAAAAAAGATAACAGCCAGGAGACAAAGAAAAAAGAGATGCTAAAGCCGCCCAGGCTGCCAAACAGGTAGCCTGGGCCTGCCATGCCGCCGGCAAATACAGGAATCCCGACGATTCCTAAGAGCATCCATATTAAGATTGCCGCCGCCGCCTGAAACGGCGGCAAAGAAATCCCGATAAAAAGCACGGTGAGATTGATCAGTGAGATGTGGCTTCCGGTGGGGAGCGTGATGCTTAAATAGGCGGAAATGCAGAGGATGGCGGCAAACATTGCCGTCATTACAAGAGAATTTGTTTTGCTTTTCCGTGTCTGTCTCATAAAATCCTCCATTCCGCCGCGTGACCGGTTATCCGGAAACCGTTCGCCCTCTTATCTGTTCTTAAGACTGTTCCAGGTAATTTTTGTAAGAGGCGAGTACGCTTTCCATCGCTTCTTTTCCCGGTGCGCCGATGGTATTTCTCTTTGAGACGCAGGTTTCCATACGGATCGCCTCATAGAGATCTTCTTGGAATACCGGGCTGATTGCCTGATATTCTTCTAATGTCAGCTCTCCCAGAGAAACATTTTTTTCAATACAGTATAAGACAAGCCGGCCGATGATCCCATGGGCGTCACGGAATGGGACGCCGTGGTTTACAAGATAGTCGGCAGCGTCTGTTGCATTAGTAAAGCCGCCCTCTGCACTGGCGCGCATCCTGTCTTTCTGGAAGGTCATGGTATCGAGCATTCCGCGAAACAGGACAATACAGCCTTTTGTGGTGTCAATCGCGTCAAAGACGAGTTCTTTGTCCTCCTGCATATCCTTGTTGTAGGCGAGAGGAAGTCCCTTCATGGTGGTCAGAAGAGAAGTTAAGGCGCCGTAGACGCGTCCGGTCTTCCCGCGGATCAGTTCCGCAATATCCGGATTTTTTTTCTGTGGCATAATGCTGCTCCCGGTAGAGTAGGCGTCGTCAATTTCGATAAACTGGTATTCATTGGTATTCCAGATAATGATCTCCTCGCAGAAGCGGCTTAAATGCATCATGATCATGGACATGGCAGAGCAAAACTCGATCAGATAGTCCCTGTCAGATACCGAATCCATACTGTTCTGTGTCGGACCGTAGAAATCTAAAAGAGAGGCGGTAAGCTCCCTGTCCAAAGGGTAGGTTGTCCCGGCAAGCGCACCGGAGCCGAGAGGACAGTAGTTCATCCTCTCGTAGATATCTTTTAGCCTGCCGCGGTCCCTGCGAAACATTTCAAAATATGCGCCAAGATGATGCGCCAGAGTGACGGGCTGCGCCTTTTGCAGATGAGTAAAGCCAGGCATGATCGTATCGGTATTTTCTGAAATAATGCGGTAGAGGCTTTCTAACAGTTCCTTTAACAAATCCCGCATCTCGGACACTTCTTTCCTGGTGTAGAGTTTCATGTCCAGGGCGACCTGGTCATTGCGGCTCCGGCCGGTGTGGAGCCGTTTGCCCGCATCCCCGATCCGCTCAGTCAGATGTGCTTCCACAAAGCTGTGGATATCTTCGTGCTCCTCGTCAATGATCAGTGCGCCGGAGCGGATCTCCTCGCGGATCTGTTGTAATCCGTTGATGATATCGTCCCTGTCCTGTTCGCTCAAAACGCCCTGTTTTGCAAGCATTGTGACATGTGCGATGCTCCCTTGGATATCCTCCTCATAAAATTTTTTATCAAAGGAGATGGAAGCGTTAAAATTATGTACAAGCTGGTTCGTTTCTTTTGTAAAACGTCCTCCCCAGAGTTTCATTTTCTGTCCTCCATTCTATACAGTAAAAAAGGACAAAACCCGCGTTTTGCGCTGGCGCCCTTGTGCTCCACTACATTTCAAAGCCCTCTTATAGGAGGGCTTGTAATTTTCTATCCATAAAATACCGAAATGGAACGTTTCCATTTCGGTATTTGGTTTCCGTTTTCTAATTCGCCTTAGTCCTCTGCCTCTGGCTTTTCGTCAGAAAATTCAATAAAATCATCATCAAAATTGTCATAGATATCATCGGAGTCAAAATCATCCAGATAATCAGGAGTCAGATGCTTATATACAGCATATGCGATCGCTGCGACGGCAGCGATTGCACCGATGATAGCCAGAACAATCATAATGGTATTTTTATTCTTTTCCTCCAGCTCTTTTTTGTGCAGCAGTTCTTTGATCTTTGCATTGTTTAATAATTCGTCAACTTTGTTTCCCATGGAATGATCCCGCCTTTCTTTTTCGTCTCAGTGCCGGATTGGCTCCCGGCATCAGAAATTTTCTGTTTTTAAACTGTGCACTATTATAGCACATTTATCAGACAATATCTATACTTTTTTCAGTTTTGCAAAGGAAGCCATCATTTTTCGTGTAATGCCGTTGTCAAAAGCGACAGTGACTTGATAATTGCCGGAGACTTCTTTTAACTCTTTGACGATCCCCTCGCCAAAGCGGCTGTGCGATACCCGGTCTCCGACGGCGCAGCCGGGGTCGCTGGCTGCGGCTGTCTGGGCGTTTAGCGAGGAAAAGCCTTTCGAGATCATGGGATTTGCTGCCAAAAGGTCTTTTCCGGAAGCTTTGTGCCCGGCCTGCTTTGTCTTTTTTTCTGCGGCAGGGCTCCAGCCGGAAGAGAAAAATTCTGCGGCGCTGTAGCTTTTAGAGCCTGCAGGCTTCTCGAAGTGTTTCGATCTGCCTCCGGCGTCTCCGGCGGCATACGACGCCCTGTTTCCGGAGGAGAAAGGGGAGGCGGAAAATGTAC
>CANQCD010000170.1 GCA_947589455.1 uncultured Lachnospiraceae bacterium
GGCGGCACGGATATCGTCCCCGCTGGCGTAGTCTGTTCCACCTTTTTTCTTTTTTTAATGACCTTTACCGTGCAGGACAGTTTTTTGCGATACGCTTTTTTCCCTGTACGCCTTACTTTTACTGTAATCTTAGCTGTCCCTTTTTTCTTTGCCGTGATTCTGCCATTCCGATTCACAGAAGCGACTGATTTCTTGCTGCTTGACCAGGTACATTTTGCACCGCCTGCATGTTTTACTTTGAGCCGATACGACTTTCCCTTCACAAGCGTCAGTTTTTTCTTATTCAAGGTAGGTTTTTGCGCCGCCTGGGCTGTCGCATCCCCTGTGATAAAACATCCGGAAAGCAGCAACGCCACAGCACAGAAAACGGCAATCCATTTTTTTAACTGTCTATTATATTTCTTGTCCATATGCATCGATTCCTCCTTTATTTTCCGTTCTTCTATTCCGCTTTCGGACAGTTTGCACCGCATCCAAAAACGGAGCCTGGTTCATATAGATAAACAAAGATTTCGTATATGCGTAATTTTCAACACACTTCCAATCCTCTTCATCTAAGATTACATTTTGCTGCATATCCATATATACGAGATTTCTATCGCTTCCGGCACAGTGCATGACAAAGTCGCAAAGCTTGATCACCACATCCGCCTCCTTTTGCATCCGGGCGGCAGAGAGTTTCGGGTTCAGAGAACAGATATATTCTTCCGCCATTTCCTCTCCTTTCGCAGAAGCCGTCTCCTCACTTTCCCCTGGAAGTATATAATACGATTGCTTCCCATCCAGATATTTTCTGAACTTGGTATCATTCGCATCATTTTTCATGATCTTATAATCCGCCGCCTTTCCGCGCACTCCGCGAACAGCGTCAAAAAAAGCATAAGAAATCGTCCGCATGACATTATGCTTCTCCCGGTACATGCTCTCATAGAGGGAATCAAACACGGAGCCAAGAACCCGGAAACTCATCTGATCCAGTTTTTTCTCCGGCGTATAACGCATGAAAAAGTCCAGGCGGTTCCGCCACATATAATAATTGATAAAAGTATTTACCGGACGCGCATTCGACCCCATCTTGTGCAGCACCATACTCGCCTTTACCGTCACGACGCGCCAGCCCGCCAGCGTAAAACGGTAAATCCATTCCATATCATCCCAGTAAATAAAATTATCCTCCGGCATAATCCCAATATCTGAATTTCGGATACAGCTTGTCCGGATCATCACACTGCAGGTCGCCACGGTATCGCACTCCTTCACCTCTGGAACCGTGCCGTCATCCAGAAAATCCGCATAATGCGTGACCGCAGTATAATGGTCAAAATCAATATCCAGCCCATATTGCTGCACATAATCCGGAAAGTCCATATGATAGACAATAGAGCCTGCCACACCAGTATCCGGATGCCCATCCAGATAATCCACCAGAGCGCCAATCGCATTTTCATCCACCAGCACATCATTGTCCAGGCAGTACAGATACTCATATCCTTTCTCCAACACCTGTCTGATCCCTGTATTAAAACCGCCCGACCCGCCCAGATTTTCCTCGTTCACAAGCAGCGTCACACGGTCGCCATAAGTCTCCTCAATGGCACGGACCGAATCATCGGCAGACGCATTGTCTACCACATAAATATCAAAGTCGTCTGTCTTTGATTCCAACACGCTTTGAATACAGTTGACGACATATTCTCTCTTGTTAAAATTGCAAATGACAATTCCAGTTTTTTTCATCTTAGTCCTCCCTTAGCAGCAGCAGATATAAAGCCCGCCACGCTCCAGAATGCGCCGTATTCTCAATGTCCCGCCGGTTTCTTTTCCTTCATGTCCTTCTCCCCGATCAAATCGGCATAGAGAAAGATTCCCAATACCACGCCAAGCGGGATCAACAGCGCCCAAATCGCTTTTTCCCCCTCCATATTGCACAGGACGGTTCCAATAACGGCTCCTGCCAGAAAAAATATCAGCATAGCAAAATGCTGCCATAATTTATTTCGCTGCTGCCTGTCCTGCAGATGGGAATGCGTGATCTCTTTTGCCAGACCCACTCCAATCTGTCGAATATGGTTCGTTGCAAATGTTGTTGACATCGGCACACCTTCCGACTGACGGAAGGTGTTGTACTGCATTGAAGCGACAAAATTAATCGTCACCTGGGCAATCTGCACCGGCGCCGACAGAGGCACAAATCCCAGGGCAAACACAGCCAGCATCTCTATCGCAATCAGCAGCGTGTCCCATCGGATTGTCAGATGATGCTTCACTGGATTCGGAAGCAGTTCCGACACAAAAGCGCCCAGCATATACGCAGAGATCGGTATCAGATAATACAGCGCCTCCTTCCATTTTTCCGCTCCCAGCGCCATTCCCATCAGCACTATATTTCCCGTCTGGGCATTGCAAAATACATTGCCCCGGAGCAGATAAGTGTAGGCTCCATAGAATCCGGCCACCACCATTAAAACATGATAAATTTCCTTTCTCTCACACATGAGGTAATAAGGAGTTTTTTCCGTCTGCTTCTCTTCCATCTTAGTATCCATTCCTTCTTTTGTCATATATTCAGCCCCCGGACTGCCGTCTTTTCTGCCAAAAATCTGCGGGCGGTCCCGCGACGCTATATCTCCTGCCTTGGCAAACCCTGACTGTAATATATTCATTCTATCAAATGATCTTGCATGTTACAAGATAATGTTACTCCTGCGGCAGCGGATGACCTACCGCAAAATAAAATATTTAGATGTATGACCTACCGCAAAATAAAATTTTGGATGTATAACCTCTGCAAACAGAATATCAGATCACACTGTGCAGCATACCGCAAAATAAAATTTTATTTTCTGCCATAGCTGTTTATTTTCTGTCATACCGTCATAGCTGTTTAATTTCTGCCATACCGTCATAACACAGTTGTTTATTTTATTCTCATGTGCTATTATGGATACTGCTTTATATATCTGATTATCTAAAATAGAGAGTTGCGAAACGATTCAAAATAGTGTATCTTGCTAAAGTGACCATAGACGAAAGGAACATTTCGCAAACACCTATTATTTAAAGGAGAAAGAAGGTTTTTATTGTGAGCAAGCATGTAGATATGACAAATGGCACTCTTGGAGATAAGATTATAAAATATACGATACCACTTGCCATTACCGGCATACTGCAGCAATTATTTAACGCAGCAGATGTGGCTGTAGTAGGACGTTTTTCAGGAAAAGCCGCAATGGCAGCCGTAGGCGGCAACGCCCCTGTCATCGGCCTGCTTGTAAATCTGTTTGTCGGAGTATCTCTCGGCAGCAACGTATTTCTTGCAAAATCCATTGGGCAGAAAAATCAGGCGCAGGTAGAAAAAACGGTACATACTTCCGTCATCGTCGCAGTCCTTGGCGGCCTTTTAATCACCATCCTGGGAGAATTATTTGCCCCAAACATAGTAAAAATGCTGGATGTGCCACAGGACGTACTGCCTCTTGCAGTAAAATATCTAAGAATTTACCTGATCGGTATGCCGGTGATCCTGCTTTATAATTTTGAATCAGCTATCTTCCGCAGCTGTGGAAATACAAAAATGCCGCTGATTGCGCTGATCATATCCGGCATCTTAAATGTGATCCTTAACATTTGTTTTGTTTTAGGATTGGGCATGGATGTAGACGGAGTGGCAACTGCAACGGTGTTAGCCAATCTTACCAGCTCTGCCATATTATTCATCTCACTGCTTAAGACGGAGCTTATTGTTAAAATCCAGCTCTCAAAGCTGCGCATCCACTTTGACATCCTGATCCAAATATTAAAAATAGGCATACCCGCCGGCGTACAGGGCATGGTCTTTTCCTTTGCCAATATCATTATCCAATCTGCGGTCAACAGTCTTGGAACCACAGTAATGGCAGCTTCTTCCGCCGCCTATAACCTTGAGATATTTGCCTATTATATCATGAACTCATTCGGGCAGGCATGTACCACATTTGTAGGGCAGAATTACGGAGCGGGAAAAAACGACCGATGCAAAAAAGTATTAAATTTGTGTCTGCTGCAAAGCGCCCTTGGCACCTTTGCCATATGCAGCCTGATACTCCTGTTTAGCTCACATCTCCTTAACATTTTTAACACAGACCCCAATGTCATCCACACTGGGCAGATCCGCCTGCAATATATCTTTATCGCCTATATATTCAGCTTTGCCCAGGAGACAATGTCTGGTTATCTGCGCGGATTTGGCGTTTCCTTTATCCCTGCCGCCTGTTCCGTTATCGGGATCTGCGGCGTACGACTGACATGGATATTTACTATATTTAAAACGACGCCGTCTTTTCAGACTATCATGCAGGTTTATCCGCTCAGTCTTTTTGTAACTGCCGTTGTTATCCTGATCGTGTTGCTTGTGATCAGGCCTTCCCAAAAATATACAATTCACCCGGTCTCCTGATCTCACCGCATAAGGGCTTTCTTCCCCTTTCACTGAAACCGGCAGGCGCAACGTCTGATCTCACTCTGTGCCTGCCTCGCATTGCTCTTTCCCTCTTTCCGTCAAAAAATCGGCAGGCGCAACGTCTGATCTCACTCTGTGCCTGCCTCGCATTGCTCTTTCCCTCTTTCCGTCAAAAAATCGGCAGGCGCAACGTCTGATCTCACTCTGTGCCTGCCTCGCATTGCTCTTTCCCTCTTTCCGTCAAAAAATCGGCAG
>CANQCD010000171.1 GCA_947589455.1 uncultured Lachnospiraceae bacterium
GTGGGACGCATGGCATCAGCGCAGGCGGTGCCCTATTTTACCTTTATAGGAAACTTCTCGTTTCCTATAAAAGTAAAATATTTATGCGCACAGCCAGCAAAGGAAAATGTCACTTCGTGACGCTGGCTGGCGCCCCTGTTCATAATATGGACAATCAATTACCTTTGGTCATGGAGATAACAATGTGAAAAATCATGCTGATGCGATGATTTTCCGCACGGTTATTTGTGAGAAGAACTTTAGTTCTTTGGAGCGCTCACAAATAGCTTTGATGGCACGCTGTCACGCAAAATGCTCCGGAATGGAGGATTTTTATGAAAAAAGAAAACTATTTAAAATGGGATGAATATTTTATGGGGATTGCCCTTCTCTCCGCCGAGCGGAGCAAAGACCCGCACACCAGCGTTGGCGCATGTATTGTCAGCCAAAACAATAAAATATTATCAGTCGGTTATAATGGGATGCCCCGCGGCTGTTCTGATGATGATTATCCATGGGAGCGCGAGGGAGAAAATGAATTGGGAAAAAAATATCTGTATGTCTGTCATGCAGAGCTAAATGCTATTTTGAATTACTCTGGCGTAGATATGTCCCACGCAAAAATCTACACTACCCTGTTTCCATGCAATGAATGTACCAAAGCGCTGATCCAGGCTGGCATCCGCGAAGTGATCTACCTGAGCGATAAATATTCGGATACCGCTTCCGTGATTGCCGCAAAAAGAATGATGGGCTCTGCCCATGTGGCATACAGGAAATATCAGCCTGCAGGAAAAAAGCTCCATCTGGAGCTTTAATATTACCTGCGCAGAATATCATTTATACAGAATACGATCTGTGCAGAACATAATCCGTACAGAATATCATTTGTACAGAATATCATTTGTACAGAATACGATCTGTGCAGAGCATAATCCGTACAGAACATCATTTGTGCAGAACACGATCTGTGCAGAACATAATCCGTATAGAACATCATTTGTGCAGAGCATTACCTGTGCAATTCTGACAGAACGGCAAGACTTTGCTTTTTTTTCATGGAGGCGAATACATCATCCTTCAGACGTTCCCATTCATCCGGATGTGCCACGTAATATCTCGGACAATCTTTTCCCGTCACATCATAATGCCTGATGATCGAATCTTTTGGTATCTCGTATTTGACGCATAAATATGCTGCAAGGGAGAGTAACGCCTGATAAGTCTGTTCCGTAAATTTCCCATCCTTAGACGGATGGCAGCATTCAATAGAAATAGTATCTTCATTTCTCTCGTTGGAAGCATATGCAATCTCATCTTCCGGGATACACTGCACAATATCACCCTTTAACCCGACAATATAATGGCTGCTCACTTTATATTTCGCCTTATCCGGACAGTTTTTGCGGGATTCAAAATAGTTGCGGTTTGCCATCGCATCGGTGCCAGGATTTGCCGTATAATGTATGACGATTCCGTTGACCTGCCTTAAAGGGATTGCAGGCCTGGAATTTTTGTTCTTGCTTAACAGCTTTTTTTTGACCGCCGGGCGTTCCGCCTGATAGTCTGCGAAGCAGAACGTCTCTTCTGCCCCGTTTTGATCGGCGGGATGCGTGATCCGAATGATCCCATATATTGTAAAGGAAATAAAAACTGCGGACAGCATAGTAACAGAAAACAGGAAAAATAACTGCCGCAGCTTCTTTTTTTGGGCTTTTGTAAGTTTTATCATTTTCTTATTCTACGCTGTAGTTTGGCGCTTCTTTCGTGATATGGATATCGTGCGGATGGCTTTCCTTTAAGGATGCAGCGGAAATCTTTACAAATTTGGCAGTCTCCTGCAATGTTTTGATATCCGGCGCCCCACAGTATCCCATACCGGAACGCAGACCGCCCATCAGCTGGAATACGGTGTCTTCGACAGTCCCTTTATAAGCTACGCGCCCTTCTACGCCTTCTGGAACCAGTTTTTTGGCGTCAGTCTGGAAATATCTGTCCTTACTCCCGTTTTCCATCGCTGCGATAGAACCCATGCCGCGGTATACTTTATATTTCCGTCCCTGGAACAGCTCATACTCTCCCGGGCTTTCATCACAGCCGGCAAACATGCTTCCCATCATACAGACATTGGCTCCGGCAGCGATCGCCTTTGTCATATCGCCGGAATATTTGATCCCGCCGTCGGCAATAATTGGGATTCCGTATTTTTTGGCAGTTTCATAGCAGTCCATGATCGCTGTGATCTGTGGTACGCCGATTCCTGCGACAACGCGGGTTGTGCAGATAGAACCAGGCCCAATCCCCACTTTTACACAGTTGACGCCCGCTTTGATCAATGCTTCTGCCGCTGCGCCTGTTGCGACATTTCCCGCAATGATCTGCAGATCAGGATAAGCGTCGCGAACCATTTTTATTACCTTTAATACATTTGCGCTATGTCCATGCGCCGTGTCAATGACAATACAATCCACATGTTTTTCGACCAGCGCGTCCACACGCTCTAATATATTTGCTGTAACGCCCACGGCGGCGCCGCACAGAAGCCTTCCCTGGGAATCTTTTGCGGCAAGTGGGTATTTGATCTGTTTTTCAATATCTTTTATTGTGATCAGCCCGGTCAGATTGCCCTCATCATCGACCAGGGGAAGTTTTTCCTTGCGGGATTTGGCAAGGATTTTTTTGGCCTCTTCCAGCGTGATTCCCTGTTTTGCAGTGATCAGCCCTTCCGTTGTCATGGACTCTTTTATTTTTTTAGAAAAATCTGTCTCAAACTTTAAATCACGGTTTGTAATGATCCCGACCAGCTTTTTGCCCTCGGTGATCGGGACGCCGGAAATGCGGAATTTTGCCATCAGGTTGTTGGCATCCTCTAATGTGTGTTCGGCAGACAGATAAAATGGCTCGGTGATCACCCCATTCTCAGAACGCTTTACCTTATCTACTTCGTCAGCCTGCGCCTCGATCGACATATTCTTGTGTATGATACCGATGCCGCCCTGCCTCGCCATGGCAATCGCCATACGATATTCTGTCACAGTATCCATTCCGGCGCTCATCATCGGAATGTTTAACTGGATCGTCTTGGTCAGGTTGGTTGCCAGAGACACCTGATTTGGTATCACTTCAGAATACTGTGGTACCAGCAGTACATCGTCAAATGTAATTCCCTCGCCAATGATTGTTCCCATTATTATGTCCTCCTTAAAGTATCATGTGGTATACGAAACACGCAGGATAATTCCTGCGTGTCAGATTCCATTCACATTTTAACTGAATTGATATGCCTGTCCTGCAGGCGCCGTCATAGAGATCCGTATCTACAACTTAAAAAAAAATATTTTAAAAAGTATACACCATTATCACTTTTGTTGTCAACCATTAGGATTCATCCTTTTTTAATTTACTTGGAGATTTTAATTTTATTTTCTCAAGCATCTTTTGATCCGGAGTAAAGCGAATCTGCTCGGTTCCCTTCTCTCCGTTTACCACTGCGATATAATGCTTTGCCTCCGGCATCCTTGAGGAATAGTCGAGCAGCGCAGCCTGCCGGTAGGGATCGAGAAATTTGGACGTTTCCGGCGCCACAATCTCCACCTTGTCCATATCAATGCGCTTTAATGTCTTTCTCTTCTCTCCGCGGTAGATGCAGTCAAAATCAATCTGTCCGTCCACAAAAATATATTCGTATGCAATATTGCTAGTCGGTCTTAAAAACAGGATGATCCCGGCGACTAACAGCATGATCAGAAAGACGATCATCGTCCCCATCCAGAGCATGAAAAACACGCCGATCAACAACATCAATACCGCCAGCGCCGTCAGCCCTGCCCGGATCGCTGTCTTTTTCGGCGGAAGTTTTGCCCGAAGATATGTCTCGGAATATAATTCTTCCATAAAAGTCCTCCTTATAATTACTTTGCCTATCAGGTAATTGCGAAACAATCCCAGATGAAATCCTCGTTTTGCGAACGCCTGACTTTGCCTGTCAGGTAATTGCGAAACAATCCCAGATGAAATCACCGTTTTGCGAATGCCTGACTTTGCCTATAACGTTAATTACTCCGGCTATGAAATTTTTAGAAATTTCACAGCCGGAGTTGACAGGAAGGAATGACAAAAGTACATTCCTCATTACCTTACTTTGCGGAGAATGGATTACATCATCCCCATGCCTGGTGCGCCGCCAGCCGGCATAGCAGGCGTATCTTCTTTTATATTAGATACTACAGACTCTGTTGTCAAAAGTGTAGACGCTACGCTGGTAGCGTTCTGGAGCGCGCTTCTTGTCACCTTTGCCGGGTCAACAATGCCGTCTTCCACCATATTTACATATTTGCCGGAAAGGACGTTATATCCAATCCCTGCGTCAGATTCTCTTACTTTATTGATGATCACAGCGCCCTCTACGCCTGCATTAGAAGCAATCGTAGAAAGAGGCGACTCTAATGCCTTTAATATAATCTGCGCACCGGTCTTTTCATCGCCTTCCAAATCTGAGGCAAGCTTTTCAACCTCTTTTGCAGCGTGGATATAGGCAGAACCGCCGCCGGAGATAATCCCCTCTTCTACAGCTGCCCTTGTTGCTGCCAAAGCGTCCTCCATGCGGAGCTTTGCCTCCTGCATCTCGGTCTCGGTCGCAGCGCCAACGCGGACTACAGCAACGCCGCCGGCCAGTTTTGCCAGACATGTATCTGATCACGGATG
>CANQCD010000172.1 GCA_947589455.1 uncultured Lachnospiraceae bacterium
ATTCTTCTACCATGGTAAATAAAGGGCTGGAGGTCATGGAAGCAAAATGGCTTTTTGACGTCCCGCTGGAAAAGATTGAGGTAGTTGTGCAGCCCCAGAGCGTGATCCACTCGATGGTTGCGTTTCGGGACGGCGCGGTCATGGCGCAGCTTGGCACGCCGGATATGCGTCTGCCGATCCAGTATGCGCTGGGATATCCGGAGAGGATGGAGCGGCTGGGGGAAGCGCTTGACTTTACAAAGATCAGCGCCCTGACGTTTGAAAAGCCGGATATGGAGACATTCCGGGGGCTTCGTCTCGCCTATGAGGCAGGGAGGGCAGGAGGCGGAAGTATGCCGACGGTATATAATGCGGCAAATGAAAAGGCAGTTGCGCTTTTTCTGGAAAAAAAGATTCCGTATCTTGCCATCACAGACTTGATTGAAGAAATGATGCGATCGCATTCGGCGATCCAGGAGCCTTCCATCGAAGCCATCTTGGAAGTGGAGGCGGAGACTGGCCGCCGCATAGAGAAAAAATATTGTTAATCTGACGGGCGTCTGCCCGAAGGGATCATATAAGTGAAGGAACAGGAGTTGAGGTTGTCATATGAATATTATCGTTGCTTTATTGATTTTTACTGTTATTGTTGTGGCTCATGAGCTGGGACACTTTTTTCTTGCAAAGAAAAACGGAGTGGGCGTCCCGGAATTTTCAGTCGGGATGGGACCGCGCCTGATCACGATCGCAAAGACAGAGAAAGGGTTTCAGGTGAAATTTCTCTGTTCGCAGAAGGTGTTTGAGGAAAGAGAGGACTGGAAAGACGTCACAAAATATTCCTGGAAGCTTTTTCCGATTGGAGGCTCTTGTGCCATGGTGGGGGAGGACGAGGAAAATGATGCGGAAGATTCCTTTAATTCCAAGGGAGTCGGGGCAAGGTTTTCTATTATTTTTGCGGGACCGTTTTTTAACTTTATCCTTGCGTTTGTATTTTCTATTATCATTATCGCCTGCAAAGGGATTGATTATCCCCAGGTGCTGCAGGTATATGATAACCAGCCTGCGGCGAAGGCGGGGATTGAACAGGGAGATATGATCCGGCGGATCAACGGACATAAGATTGCGATCGGACGTGAGATCGATACGTATCTGCTGCTCCATCCGCTGACCGGAGAGGATGTGGAGCTTGAGATTGAGCGGGACGGCAGGGAGATGGCGGTGACGTTAGATCCGAATTATACATCATATCTTTTTGGGTTTTCTTATTTCCCTGACAAGACAAAAGGGACAGAAATCTCCGATATTACAGAGGGAAAGCCGTTTGAAAAAGCGGGAATAAAAACAGGAGACGTTATTAAAAGCATTGACGGCACAGCCGTTTCTAACGGAGAAGAGCTAAAAAATGTGATGGCGTCTAAAAATACCGATGGCAGCGCGCTCACCTTTGAGATCGAGCGGGACGGCAGTGTGAAAAGTTACCAGGTAACGCCAGAGCAGTATAAGACAAAAACGCTTGGGATTTATGCGGATGCATATAAAAAAGGAAATGCGCTCTCTGTGTTAAAGTACAGTTTTGTGGAGGTAAAATATTGGATCACGACGACTGTTGCGAGCTTAGGACAGCTGATCACGGGAAAACTGGGAGCCGATGATATCGCCGGTCCGGTAGGGATCGTAGATACGGTTGGCAGCGTCATTGACCAGAACAGCAGCAAGGGGATCAAAGCCGTGGTGATCAGTATGCTGATCATGTCGGTGCTTTTAAGCGCCAACCTCGGTGTGATCAATCTGCTCCCGCTGCCGGCGTTAGATGGCGGGCGGCTTGTATTTATCATTATTGAGGCAATCCGCGGAAAACCGATTGACCGGGATAAGGAGGGTTATGTGCATTTTGCGGGCTTTGTCCTTTTAATGCTTTTGATGGTATTTGTTATGTACAATGATATTGCAAGGCTGCTTGCCAGATAGGTCTGGCGTCAGGAGGAGAGACTATGACGATGCGTGAGAGGACAAAGGCGATCGCGATCGGTCCGGTAAAGATCGGCGGCGGGAACCCGATTGCGATCCAGTCTATGACGAACACAAAAACAGAAGATGTCAGAGCGACCGTTGCGCAGATTCTGGAACTGGAACAGGCGGGCTGTGATATCATACGCTGTGCGGTGCCGGGAATGGAGGCGGCGCAGGCAATCCGGGAGATTAAAAAACAGATCCATATTCCCTTGGTAGCGGATATCCATTTTGACTACCGCCTTGCGATCGCCGCAATGGAGAATGGGGCGGACAAGATCCGTATCAATCCGGGAAATATAGGAGAGAAAGACAGGGTAAGGGCTGTTGTCAGCGTGGCAAAGGAACGGCAGATCCCGATCCGCGTTGGCGTAAACAGCGGCTCCCTGGAAAAATCCCTGGTGGAAAAATACCATGGGGTTACGGCGGAAGGGCTGGTAGAAAGCGCTTTGGGGCAGGCGGCAGTGATTGAAGATATGGGGTATGACAATCTGGTCGTCAGCATCAAGGCGTCGGATGTTTTATTGTGCATCCGCGCCCATGAACTGATCGCAGGCAAGACAGGATATCCACTCCATGTGGGCGTGACGGAAGCGGGTTCTGTCACAGCAGGGAATATTAAGTCGGCTGTCGGGATTGGAACGATCCTGTATCAGGGGATTGGCGATACAATCCGGGTGTCATTGACAGGAGAGCCAGTTGAGGAAGTGCGGTCTGCAAAATTGATCTTAAAGACGTTAGGTCTGCGCAAAGGCGGCGTGACGGTAGTATCCTGCCCGACCTGCGGGAGGACGCAGATAGACCTGATCGGGCTTGCGGCAAAGGTAGAGAAGATGACAGAGTCGATGGATTTGGATGTAAAGGTCGCCGTTATGGGTTGTGTGGTCAACGGTCCGGGCGAGGCAAAGGAAGCGGACATCGGGATTGCCGGAGGAAAAGGCGAGGGGCTTTTGATAAAAAAAGGCGAAGTGATCGCAAAACTTCCGGAGGATGCGCTGCTAGGAGCCCTGAAGGAGGAACTGGAAAAGATGGAATCATACAGGATGTGAGGAATACATGGAAAAACAATTAATCGATACCTTTGTGGATTTGTCTTTGACAGACAGGCAAAAAAAGCTGTTTTCTAATGTATATGTGAAGAGAGTCGTGCTCTCCAGACAAAAAAAATGCGTTACGGTTTATCTGGAAAGCGGACATATCATCCCATTCCGGGAGATTGGGCTGTTAGAATATGCATTGAAGCAGAATTTTAAAAAGACGGGATTTTCTGTTTCGGTTGCGGAGCATTTCAAGCTGTCGGAGCAGTATACCCCGAAAATATTTTGGAAGGAATATTATGACAGCGCACTTTTGCTTGCAAAAGAAAAAGATGTGCTGCTTTTTAATATGCTTTATCACGGAAAAGTAAAGATGGACGGACAGTCTTTCCACCTCTCTTGCGAGGAGGATATCCTGTTTGAGTCAAGGAAAGGCGCCCTGTCTCAATTTATTGAAGAGTTGTTTCAGAAAAAGGCGGATATGGCGGTGAGCGTGTCGGTCGATTTTGAACTTCCGTCAAGGATTGGCAAGCGGTGGGCTGCGCCATATGATACATACCAAAATGCAGCCGGCCGGCAAGAGGGAGAAACGGGAAAAAATGCTTCCGGATATGGGAAGGATTTGCAGGAGAAGAGAGCTTTTCAAGGATCTGGCGCGCCGGGCGGAGACGCCGTGGCCGCCGCCTCGGTAAAAAGAGAGGGAGCGGAAGCAATGGCGGCACAGAGGGCAATGGCAGCGCAGACTGGAATGGCGGCACAGGGAGCAATGGCGCCGCAGGCTGGAATGGCGTCGCAGGGAGCAATGGCGTCGCAGACTGGAATGGCGGCACAGGGAGCAATGGTGTCGCAGGGAGCAATAGCGTCGCAGGAAGCAATGGCAGCGTCCGGTTATCTGGATGCAGGGAATGCAGAGATCCCGGCGAGGGGAACGGCAAAGAAACCGTCTGCCCACGCGGGAGAGGCGGGAAAGAAGAATGCCTCCCGCAGCGGCGGAAAGCAGGAAACCTATGGGAAAAAAGGCTCCTACGGCGGAAAATCCAGAGGAAAATGGGGGAAAGGACCTGTCGATGAGGAATGTTTTTATGGGAGGAACTGTGAGGGAGAGCAGATCAAGATCGCAGATATCCAGGAAAATACAGAAATTGTGATCGAGGGAATGGTCTTAGAGATTGAGGAACGGGAAATCTCCGGCGGCAGGACGATCTATCTGTTTGACGTGTCCGATTTTACGGACTCTATCCAGGTAAAGATTTTTATCAATGAGGAAGAATTGGAGCTGATGCGGGAAAATATCCGCAAGGGCAGTTTTTTAAAGATAAAAGGGATTGCAAGATATGATACGTTTAGCAGGGAGGTGACATTTTCATCGGTAAACGGCATCAAACCGGGCGCTGATACCAGGGTGAAACGGAAGGACAACTATCAGGGGAGGAAGCGCGTAGAACTCCACGCCCATACAAAAATGAGTGAGATGGATTCCGTTGTCCCGACAGGAGATTATGTCAAATTAGCCAAAAGCTGGGGACATCCGGCGGCGGCGATCACCGACCACGGCGTAGTGCAGGCGTTTCCCGATG
>CANQCD010000173.1 GCA_947589455.1 uncultured Lachnospiraceae bacterium
GAAGCGACCAGTAATCTCCAGTATCTTCCAAACAACATCTTCACAGAAAATTTTCTATTTGACCAGTCTCTGATTTCAATTACAACAACTGTCAGCACCACCCATATCAACGCATATGCGCTTACAAAGGCAGAGCCAAAACTCCCCCATATACATGCAGAAACAATAAGAGATCTATCCCAATTTAACTTCTTGTCTTTATAATATTGAATAAACTCAAGCGACAATGCAACCATGCAGATTCCCTGGAGACCGTCAGAAAAAATATAAGCGCCTTCTGGAATAATGGAAGAGATAAATACACACTCTAATATAGGAAGCATAAGCATTTTCCTCTTTCCAAAAAAGCGTTCATGCCGATAATATAGCGAAGCCCATATAACAGCCTCCAAGACATAATAGCATAATCTAAACTGCGCTGCAGAGCCTGCACCTAACAGAGAAAAGGCCGCGCATAGATAATAGACAACCGGCGTATGCTGCGTTATATAATCTCTGTACAAAACACCTCCTCTGGCGACAATCATCCCGCCGCGCATATTATCAAGCTCATCTGTAAACGTCCCCACAAAAGCAAATGAAAATAATAACAAAAATGTCAAAAATCCTACGGCAATACTTTGTAACACAATGTCCTGTTTTGGGTCTGTTCCGCTGTTCCTAAGCAAATAAATTCTTATAAGAACAAGACAAAGAATCAATGCAATCAATATACAAAATCCCATCCACCAATAATCCACAGCTCCCCCATAGATTTTAAAGCATAGTGAACCCTTTTGGGGGACATCGTTAAAGTACAGCATTCCATTATGATGAGCCGCCTTGGAATCCGAACACCAGAATGCCAATCCTGTCTGCGCATTAACCGAATCGGCAAGAATAATAATCTCATAACGATCACCCTGATTTAATCTGATGTTTTTGTCAAATTTAATATAATAATACTCATTATCATTAATTACGCTTGCATTAAAAGAATCTGCATATAAAATTTCATCCTGATCCGCACGTTTTATTTCAACACTCCATTCTGAATTATTATCTCTCGCATAAGTTCCAATTTTAAGGGAAAATCCTTGCATAATATCATAAGGCATGACAAACTCCTGAACCAACTTTTCACCGGAACAGTCCACCGCTATAGAGGCATCACCATTTTCATTCATCGTTGTACATTCAAGATAAGTCAATTTATTTTTCACAAAAAACAAACTCAATCCTAAAAATACAATCAAAACAAGCAACGAAATAATAAACTTCTTTCTACTGTTTTTCATGATATAATTTCTCCTGTCTCTTCTTCTTGACCAACTTTCTATTCCTAACTCACATTTCTTTTTTTAGTCTTCTAAAATCCCCCAAAGCTTTCCAGCCAATCTTTAAAATTCTGGGAATATTTATAGAATTTATACCATGTTTCCTTGGCTTAAATGTAATCTTTTGAAAAGTTAATCGTTCTCCATAATATGAAAAATATGTTGTCAGCATTATATTGGGTAAATTATAATCTGGTTCAAATCTATTCAAATATTTATTCACAACATCTGACTTCATCAACCTAAAAGGTGCATTTGCATCAGGAACTTTTACCCCAAAATACATCTTCAGTAAAAAACAAACAACTTTCTCTACAAAAGCCCTTTGCTTTCCATCTCCTCTCTCTTGACGATCTCCTAAAATCACGTCAAATTTATTCCTTTGATCCCAGAACACCGCAAATTCCTTTGGGTCTGTCTGTCCGTCTGAATCAGTTTGGAAAATATAATCTGCGCCATGCTCTATGGCATAATGATATAATGCGATTACTTTAGGACCATGCTGTTTTTCCGTATTTTCAAGAATCTCTAACTGAGAAAATTCATTTTTCAAATTCTGCAAAATTGTATGCGTTTTATCAACACTGCCACTATCTGCTATAACCAGCCTCGATTTATCACTTTTTCCTTTTAAGATTGGATACCACGCCCTGACAACATCCTCAATATTTTCTTCTTCATTATAAGCAGGCATTACAACATATAAGATACTCATAAACCCTGTCCTTCCTTAAATCATTAATGTGTACATTTTTGGAAAAGTAATTTAGAAAAAATTTTTTGAGTAAATAGAACATAATTATTTTTAAATATGATATTTTGTAATAAATATATAAAATTTTTATAAAGTATCTGAATTTATTCTTGAGACAAAGTGTACTATATGATAAAATATTTTTTTAGATTTGTTTGATATTTACTTTTCCCAAAATGTACACCTTTTTGAACATCAAATAAGTTATTTGTATAACTCACAGCTTTCCGTTGTCTGCATCTTTTACTTCATCCCATCCGGGCTCATATGTCTATTATGAATCACTATTTAATGGCGCAAGGCGCAATATTCGTGATATTTTTTATAAAATGTTGATTTGCAAAAATCACAATGTTCCAATACTTCATCTAAGGAGGCTTCCCCTTTTTCCCATTGGCAGACAATTTCTTCAAAATTGCCAGGAAGTTTCTTTTCCGGTCTGCCAAATTTCACTCCACGCGCCTTTGCCGCTGCTATCCCCTGTTCTTGACGTTTCCTGATATTTAATCTTTCATTTTCACTTACAAATGACAGAATCTGCAAAACCAAATCTGCAATAAACGTCCCCATAAGATCCTTCCCTTTTCTTGTATCTAGCAACGGCATGTCAATCACACAAATCTCCGTTCTGATATCTTTGGTAAGAATCCTCCACTGATTCTGTATTTCCTCATAGTTTCTGCCAAGCCTGTCGATACTGAGAATATAGAGCAAATCCCCCGCTTTAAGCTTTTTAATAAGTTTTGCATACTGCGGTCTGTTAAAATCTTTTCCAGACTGCTTATCTATAAAGATATTCTCTTTTGAAATCCCCAACCGTTCCATCTCGACAAGCTGTCTCTCCTCGTTCTGATCCGTACTTGACACACGGACATAACCATACGTCGTTACCATTTTTCCCTCCACTGTAAGCTTATTTTTTGAAAATTAATAATTTTTCACTATATATATCTGTTCACCCAGGAAATTTTGTTAGACAATATTAAAATGAATACTTTAGAAAAGAAAGAAATTTAATTTTCCGCATAATAACTACATAAATTAACACAGAGATCACTACTTCATTGATCCCTGTGTTACTCTGCTGCATGATAACATTTTTTATCCCCGCGGATAACGCTCATTGAAAATCAAGATGCCAAACTCCATAGATACATCTTACTTTTTTCATTCTCCAAAATCCTCATACCGGCACAAATCCTCATATAATTTATGGGTATAATACCTCTTACCAGTATCATTCATATGCATTGCACCGTCATACATGTACTCTTTTGGCATAAATACACCCTTCAAATCTGATAAAAACGGAGCCTGAAGCTTTTCTTCCAACGCTTTCTGATAGGCGCTGATCTCCTCATCGCTGGATATAACTGCTCCTTGAAACGCCGGCGCATGTGTCAAATAAAGGGTTGCCCCTTTCCTTTTACAAAATTCTGCAAATTCATTCAATTTTTTATAACAACTGTCATCAATGTCACTCAATCTATATGCTTTTTCTTCATATAAATCTTTATGATCCGCTATGCATTTTGTTCTTTTATAGACCAAATTGCCTGTATCAGGATCAAAAGCACGGGCATCATATACAGAATTAATTCCGCCTCCCCGATATCTGATATACTCCTGCAGTCCATACACTTTTGTATAAACTGCCGCCCCCGCCGATTTTACAACCTGTTCCGGATGTTTTTTAAAAAAATCCCAAAACATGTCAGGCTCACTGTCCAGAGATAGATAAATCAAATCCATCCCATAGTCATTTTCCGTGAACGGAGAAAACGGCATGACAACGATATCTCCTTCGTTTATAAATTTTTCAGCAGTTTCTAAAATATAGCACATTCCCATCCCACCATGGATACCTAATGTATATGACGGCATCCCCGTCTCTTTACCCAGCTGACTGGAATCCACAGAAAACGTCATATAAGAGCCGCCTATTACCATAATCTTAGGCACATCTGCATCGGCTTTCTGCAGAGCTCTATACTGGTATACAAATCCTTTTTGATAATTATTATCATATGTTCCGTGAATGCCAAAAAAAACAAGACCGAAAGCTGCCGCGCTCAAGGACAAAACAAGAACAAGCAAAACTGCCAGTTTTTTATAAAATCTCCCCATCTTTTGCGCCTCCTTTAAAATCTAAAATATGCAAACTGGTCAAGCCCAGATTTTCCATAGGCGCCCAGAAAAATAATCAAAAGGAGAAATATCACGTGAAGAAAAAGAAATTCAGTTTTATTTTTATGGCCGCGCTTTCTGCGGCGTTACTGGTGGCTTGCAGCAATGGCGCTACCACAATGGACAACGGACATGACACCAACGGCATGAGAGGCGAAGCGCCCGCCGGGACAAGTACGGCGGAGAACCGAAACGACGGAGAAACGACAGCCGATCGGGCCGGGGACGCGGCGGAAAAGCCGCTGACCCTGACGGGCGTTGCCGTGGTTTTCAATCAGCCCGCCGATTTAGGCGGCGTCAAAGAGGTTATCGCCCCGG
>CANQCD010000174.1 GCA_947589455.1 uncultured Lachnospiraceae bacterium
GGCTGATGCTCTCATTTTGGGAATGATCCGTAAGGGAATTATATTTGACAAACACCGCTTTGACAAAGCGGGACATTGAGGAGGCGTCCCCCGGAAGCCCCATCGCGCCCATTCCCCTGCTATATACTTTCAGATCCAGTTTATCAGAAAAACGGTTCTCCGATTCTCTACTCGACAGCCACCGATAATTATTTAACTGGAACATCTGCAATGCAAACGGCGGATTATTGGTCAGCACTCCCACCGGATTGTCGCACACGGACAGACCACTCTCCAGCGGCTCCACAGTGATCGACTCTTCCCTGTCGGAAATAATCCAGTGAAGCGGCGTCAATGGCAGCTCCGGCGCAAAGCCGATATCAATCAGGTTGATCCGCTTTAGCAGCTCCCGCGCCTCCGCCACTGTCTCGCACTGTCCCAATATCCACGGAATAAACTCAAATGGCGTGATATTGTTCCTGCCCGGCTCTTCCGGATTATAATACGCGCTTCCCGGGAAATTCAGCCCTGCCATGCTAAGCCCCTTTTCATTTGTCGCCTCATAGTATAGCGGATATCCTCCGACCACAGCCGCCATGCCAATCATAGCGTGATGCTTTTCAAGGATTCCTGCCTTGCGCAGGTGGAACGGATAATTCCGCGGCGTTACCGCCACTGTTTCATGGTAAGACAGTTCCAAATCTAAATTGCGTCCAAAATAATGATGCTTTCCTGTATAAGCAATCGCTGTACACATACGTTATCCCTCCTCGTATAATAAGTTTCCAGGCAAGCACAAAACAGCCTATAGACTTACTTCTTTTTATAACGGATACCCTGCAAAACTTTCCCTTCAATGCAGGCGCAGCAGGCAGCCCGCCTTTACAGAGACTTTAGACGATCACTCTTCATTAGACATATTCCACGCCCTGACGTCCAAAATTTCTTCATAGGCATCTGCCGCCGCATCATATTCCTCTTCCTCTTCAATGTCTTCCAGTTCATAGTCGTCATCGCCCATTGCAATGGCGCGGAACACATAATATTCTGTGACATTCTCCACATCGCCCGGAATCAGCGCCGCATATGTTTTCCCATCGACCGGATAGATCTCATCGACATAAAAATCCCTGTCATTCCCATCTTCATCCGTCAGCGTTACCTTTGTCTCCTCAAATTCATATTTTTTTTCCATTCCAATCCCCCATTTTACTCTACTGTAACAACTTTGGCCAGATTTCTCGGTTTGTCAACATCCAATCCCTTATCCATAGATACATAATATGCCAGTAGCTGCAGCGCGGCAGAAGCCGGAAATACCATAAACTCATCTGACATGGCAGGAAGCGTAAAGACGTCGGCGTATTCCGCATCCGCCAGGTCAAAATCTTCCCGCACCAGCAGCACAACGCTTGCCCCGCGCGACTGAACCTCTCTTATATTAGACAATTCCTTATCCTTTAGCTTTTCCTGCGTAACCGTGGCTACCACCGGCGTATTTTCCGTGATCAGCGCAATCGTTCCATGCTTTAATTCCCCAGACGCATACGCCTCCGTGTGGATATAGGAAATCTCTTTTAATTTTAAAGCGCCTTCCAATAAAATAGAATAGTCAAGGCCTCTCCCAATCATAAAAGCATCCTTGGCATCCAGCATTTCCCGGGCAATTTTATGGATATCGTGTTTCCTTGTCAACACCTCCTGCATTTTTCCCGGCGCCTGGATCAGATTTTCCAGATACTCTTTCTCTGCCGCATCATCAAAAATACCGCGCGCCTTTGCCATCCTGCCCACCAGCAGAAACAGGGCGATCAGCTGCGTTGTATATGCTTTTGTGCTCGCCACGGCAATCTCCGGCCCCGCCACGGTATACATAACATAGTCGCTCTCCCTGGCAATCGAAGAGCCTTTTACATTAATGACAGCAATACTCTTCGCCCCTTTCGAACGCGCGTATTTTAGCGCCTCCAATGTGTCTATCGTCTCGCCCGACTGCGAGATTGCCAGCACCAGCGTCTTTTCATCGATCACCGGATCTTCGTACATAAATTCAGAAGCATATTCCACCGTCATATGCATATTTAATTTGGACTGCACCAGAGCTTTTGCCACCAGTCCTGCGTGCATCGCTGTTCCGCACGCCACAACGCAGATACGCTCGCAGCCGCAGAGGACTTCATCCGGTATCCCGTCAGAAGACAAATCAATCTTTCCGTCCGTAATGCGCTGTTCCATTGTCGCCTTTAATGCATCCGGCTGTTCCATGATCTCTTTTTCCATATAAAATGGATATTTTCCCTTGCCCCCCTGCGTGGTATCCCAGTCAATCTTAATAAACTCCGGATGGATTTGCCTGCCCGCCAGGTCAAACATCTTGATCTCTTCTCTGTGAAGCTCGGTAATCACATATTCCGGTATCACAATATATTCTTTTGCCGTTGCCCCCAACGCAACCACGTCAGATGCAAGCATCGTCCCATTGTCATTGTAAGCCGCAACGATCGGACTGACATTGCGGATGGCGTAAATCACATCCGGCTGGTCAACAAACATCACAACCAGCGCAAACGTCCCTTTCAGGTATTTCACCGTCCTTTTGATTGCCTCATGTGGGTCGCCGTTATAAAACCGGTTTAATACGGCGGCAACTACCTCTGTATCCGTCTGGGATTTTAATTCCTTGTGCAGTAAGAAGTGATCTTTTAACTCTTCGTAATTTTCTACAATCCCATTGTGCACCAAAAGTACATCGCCGCAGCGGTGCGGGTGCGCGTTCAGATCGCTGACTCCCCCATGCGTCGCCCACCGGGTATGCCCAATGCCGCAAGTCGAAATCTTTTTATCATTATGGCAGATTTTACGCAGATCCGTTACCCTTCCGGCGCATTTCCGCAGCTTGACTTTTCCCGTCTCGCCATTTAACGTTGCCAGCCCCGCGCTGTCATATCCGCGGTACTCTAACAGCTCCAAAGAATCCAAAAGCTGGTCTGTCACTGAATTTTTTCCATTATAGCCTACAATTCCACACATAATCATCCTCCATTGTTACACAGTTTTTTTGTTATCCGCTGGCAAAGCATATGACGCCGCACTGTTCTACCTTACTATCAACGCCAGTTTTTTCGAATACGGACCGTAGACGGTATTTCCGGCAGAATCAACAGTATAGGCTCTGACTCTTACATAATACATGTGTCCCGGCGTCAGGGATTTTATCACCCTGCAGACGCCCTTGCTGCGATACGTTTTTGCATGTTTCATATTTCTGGCCGTACCCGCCTGGATCTGATACCCTTTTGCTCCCGGCGTCTGCCGGCACGTAACGCTTAGCTGACCCTGCCTTAAACTGCCGGCCGCCTTGACAGCCCCGCGTCCCAGCGCCGCTTTCCTCCACTTTGCATATAATTCCAGATCCTGCTTCCAATATCCTTTTACAGATGTTACCCTGTTTTGGAAAGAAGCATCCGTATACCATCCGCAAAACAGATATTTCTTTCTGGCTGGTTTTTTCAACGCCTCCCTGTCCGTCGCCATATATTTTCGGGGATTCTCTCTGTTATTTTTCCCCTTGCCCAGATGGTATCGGATCGTATATTCCCTCCTGTCCTGCCGGATGCATCCCGCACATTGGAAATTTTCTTCCTGAGAAGCAACCCGCAAAAAATAGGTCGTATTCTGCGCAACTGTCAACGGCAGGTCAATCTCCGCCCCGCTTTCTATCGCGCCGCAATATCCCTCCACCGGCCTGCCATAGGCATCCAATAGCTCAAAACTTCCTCCGCTCCCCTGCATACATCTAAATTGCAGGGCATATTCCGCATCCTCCACACCCATGGTAAATTTCAGACAATCTACATCCCCGGCAGCTTCTGTAGAAAATATATACTCTGTATTATATGCGAGAACTCCCGCCAGGTCGAATGCCTCTGGATAATCATCCGGGATTTCTTCCAGCATGATATACCCTTCTGTGCCGTCTACCCCCTCTGTCCGCAGGTAATAGCCGGCCGGGGCGCGCAGCGCAAAACGCGCCTCTTCCCCATTGTTGCAAAATCTTTCCGGCGCGGCAATATTGAGCTGCTCATCGTACAGTGTCAATTTTACTGCTGAACCGGTCGTGATATACGCCTTTAATCCATAATAGCAATTATTTGCACTGGCGTTCAGGCGATACCAGACGCTCCCGCCGGATACGCTGCCAGCCGCCGGATAATATGTGCCATACTGCATTTGAACCGCGCTTCCGGATATGATCTGCGCCGCGCACTCTGACGCAGCCGCCGCAGCGCCTCCCGACACAATTTCTGCATCCAACACTGCCTCTGCTCCCTGTTCGCTTCCATAGCTGCCTACTTCGGACGCCTCCGTCCCCTGATTGTTTGCATAGCTGTCC
>CANQCD010000175.1 GCA_947589455.1 uncultured Lachnospiraceae bacterium
AGGAGATGTCAGATGTTTTTGTATTCTGAGCGGGTTCCTAAGATACCGGCAACACGGTATTCGTAATCGTTGATGCTTTTTGTCATTTGAAACGCTTCTTCGATGTCTACGTCGTAAACCTTGCCGTCTTTGTATCCGACCAGGCGGTTTTTCTTGCCCTGGTCAATGATATCTACCGCGTAGGAACCCATGACGGAGGCATAGACACGGTCTCTTGCCGTTGGGCTTCCGCCGCGCTGGAGATGTCCGAGGATCGTTGCCCTGGTCTCCAAACCGGTTGCCTCTTCAATCCGCTTTGCCAGAGAATGAGAATGTCCCACTCCCTCCGCATTGACAATAACCTGATGCGTCATGCCGGCCTCGCGGTTCTTTTTGATCACTTCGATCAGCTTTTCATAATCATTGTTAAACATTTCAGGGAGAAGAATTGCCTCTGCGCCGTTGGCAATACCGCACCAAAGGGCGATATAACCTGCAGAGCGTCCCATAACCTCCACGACGCTGCAGCGCTCGTGTGAGTTTGAAGTCTCGCGGAGGCGGTCAATCGCTTCCATAGCCGTGTTGACTGCGGTGTCAAAGCCAATCGTATATTCTGTGTATGCGATATCTAGATCGATCGTTCCCGGGAGCCCGATCACGTTTACGCCGTATTTTGAAAGGTCTTTCGCCCCCTTAAAGGAACCGTCGCCGCCGATGACAACCAGAGTGTCAATGCCTTCTTCTTTGCAGATCGCAGCGGCTTTCTGCTTGCCCTCGTCTCTCCCAAATTCTGCGCTGCGCGCCGTAAAAAGAAAAGTGCCGCCGTGCTGGAGCTTTTCAGAGACATCGCGGAACGTCATCAGCTCGATTTCTTTATTTAAAATACCATTGTACCCTCTGCGCACCCCATATACTTCATATCCCTTTGCAATTCCGGTACGGACGACCGCACGGATGGCGGCGTTCATTCCGGGGGCGTCCCCTCCGCTGGTCAGAACTGCGATTTTACCTTTACATTCACTCATAAATAACCTCCATTTCTGTTGCACAGTACCAATATATTTGCCCGGCAGGGCGAAAACAAAACGTCCCGCGGCTTGTCCTGCAGATGTGGGAAAAGGAAGCCGCAGACGTGATAATTTTAAGAATACGCAACGCTTATATTTTATTATTTATTGGAATATTTTTCAATATCTTTTTGCGAATTACTGATATTTTTTGCATTTGTGGGATGGAAGGGGCGGAATGCCGCCGTTATTGCTAAAGATTTGTCTCTTTTTATTCATATTATATTCATAAGTTTGTGCTATTCTATCCGTTACAGAGATAGCGTGTTCCATTCAAAATACAGGAGAAGGATAATGCGGAATAAAAAGAGTCAGAAACAGGGCGACAGGCATGTGGAAGAGCGGTATCAGTTTATGAGGGAGCAGGTTCGTCCGCAGCAGAAAAAACAGTTTATGGGTGTGCTCAGGCATTGCGGGGTTCTTTTTTTGTCTGCCTGTTTTTTTGGCGCAGTGGCAGGGATTGTCATGATGATGATACAGAGAGTGTCCGGTGAGGAAAAACAGGAGACGGATATGTACCAGATGTACCATTATGTGACGCCGCGGCCGTCTGGGGAGAGCGGCACAGGAGACTTGCGCAAGGGAATGTCGGCGGAGAACTGGAACCGCCTGAGTGAGCGGATCGCCGCAGTAGGTGCGGAAGAGGCGGGCTGCGTAGTAGGGGTGAGGAGAAAAAGGAACAGCAGCTGGGGGACGGAAAACGAAAGTCCGGAAGAGGCGGCGGGAATTTTATTTGCGGAATCTAATAAATATTTTGATCTTTTTACAACGAGCGAGATTACGGCGGGACAGTCGGAGATAGATGTTCTTCTCGCAAATGACACCAGTGTAGACGGAAAAATCCTGGGCAATGATGCAAGGATTAACGTGGCGGTGATACGCATACGGAAAGCAGAACTGAATAAAAATGTGCTGGGCAATATGAAGATTGCGGCGCTGGGAAGCGGCGAAGCGCTGGTCAACGGCAGCAGCGTTGTAGCGATTGGATGTCCCAACGGCGTTTTAAATTCCGTGATGGCAGGGTATATTGCAAACGATAAACTCACAACAGAAATCACAGACGGTGAATTGGAGATGTTTAGCACTAGCATCCCCTATTCAGAGCAGAACAGCGGCGTTGTGCTGGATATGGACGGAAGAGTGGTCGGGATGATCTCAGGAGACTTCAGCGATGTGACGGGAACGTCTTCTATGGCGTTTATTGATATGGATGGGGTCAGCTCGGTTTTAGAGATCTTGCAGAAACAGCGGCAGATTCCCTATATGGGATTTTCCGGCCGGAGTGTGGATGAGATCACAGCCAAAGTGCATAATCTGCAGATGGGGGCGTATGTTACGGAAGTGTATTCTGATGCGCCGGCATATTTGAGCGGAATGCGCGTCGCCGATGTGATCACAGAGATGGACGGCGGGCGTATCAAGAGTATGCGGGACGTATACCGCATTTTGTTAAAGCACCGAACCGGCAATAAGATCACGTATACTGTTTACCGCAGATCTGGCAAAAAGAGCATAGAGAAAAAACTGACAGCCGTGCTGGGATAGCGATTTGCGATGAATGTAAGGAAATCAGTCCGGCAAATCTGCAGCCAGAGGGAGGTGAAAAGAGAAAATCCTGCAGAAAAGCTTTGTATATAGAAGCAAAGCGGTCAGCCGGCTCTTATTCTTTATAGTATAAGAAACCACTGAAAATGCAGCGGCGTATCGGCGGGAAATGGAAAATATTTCCTGTCAGGACAGCGCGCACCAAAAGAAAGGAGTTTTTGCGTTGAAAAAATTCAGAAGAAAGGCAATAGCGTGGATCCTTGCCATAGGGATGACGCTCACAGGCGTAAATATTCCGGGTGGAGTAAGCAGACAGGCAGAGGCGGCGGACGAGGAGACTGCTGCAACTCTGGAAACACCGATTGACCGGTTCTGGCTGGCAAAAGATTTCCCAGAGGGGACAGACACATCGAAACTGGTAGGCACAAATGTTGTGGCATATATTCAAGTGACAAAATCTACCCCATATTCTTTTATCCGTTTTTCTGGCGGGATGGCGCCAAAATCACTTACAGACGCCTCCACGACAGAGACGGGGAGCTGGTCTAATAAAAGTCTGATCGGCACGAAGCATTCTGATTCAGACAGTGCGGCCGGAGGCGGATATTATATCCACAATGGAGCGGACGCAGACGCCGGTACCGGAAAGGGGGAGATGGGAACTGGCATCTATAAATTTAACAAGGCAAATACCAATAAGGCAAGCTCGGTTGACAATGTAGGTTTCCGCCTGCGCATTATGACAAAAGAGACTGAGGCGCATTTGATCGGCATGGTATTTGAGAGCGGGTTGTCTTTTTCACTGGATGAAGATGGCAATCTGACGGAGGGATTTAACCCGGACGATTATACACTGGAAAAGACAGGACTTGATGCAACAGATGTGAAAGTTGTGCCGGGAGAGGATGCGGCAAAGGCGAGGACTTTGCTGCAAAATACAATTACGTATTGTAAGGGGATTCCGTCAAACCGTTATCGGGCAGAGGAGCAGGAAAAACTGACAGCGGCAATCCAGACAGCGCAGGATGCGCTCACAGCAGACGATGCGACGGCGGAGAGCTATACGGAGGCAAGGACGACGCTGCAGAATTTAAAGGCGTCTCTGTTATATCTGGATTCTTCTTTGGAGGGCAATCCGCGCCCGTTCCGTGAGCTTGGCACGCAGGAAGTCATCAAGGAGATGGGCGCTGGACTCAATCTGGGCAATACAATGGATGGACATTCCGGGTTTACACCGGATGAAACTGTATGGCAGGGCGGTACGCGGACCAAGACGACGAAGGAACTGATCAAGACCTGGCATGATGCGGGATTTAACACGATTCGGATACCGGTCACCTGGGGGACAATGATTGATACAGACGGAGGATATTCCATCAAGAGTACCTGGATGGATCGCGTACAGCAGATTGTAGATTATTGCGTTGAACAGGATATGTATTGCATTATTAATATCCACCATGACGGGGCAGAACAGGATGGTTGGCTCCGCGTGGGCGCAGATGATCTCGATCCTGTCTATGAGGAATTTGAGGGCGTCTGGAGAAATATTGCAAAACAGTTTAAAGACTATGACGAGCATTTGATTTTCGAGTCTATGAACGAGGTGACAGACGGAGATAAGGATACGCAGAAAGAAGTGCAGGTGCTGAATAATTTAAACCAGATTTTTGTTAATGTAGT
>CANQCD010000176.1 GCA_947589455.1 uncultured Lachnospiraceae bacterium
AAGTGTATAGCTGAACAGCAAGGGTGTCCATCGTGAGGTGGAATCTGAAGGAAGCTGTAAGCAAATCTCTGATCTGATGGAGCAGATACTAGCAACTGTCAGTTGTAAGTTTTTTGGGAAAGGGGGACAGGATATGTCGGATTATATGGAATTGGCGAGAGAGGAAGCGTATTTTGGAATCCGTCACGGACATGGAGGACCGTTTGGCGCGGTGATCGTTAAGGACGGGAGGGTGATCGCCGCCGGGCATAACCGCGTGCTTGACAGGAAGGATCCAACTTGCCATGGCGAGATGGAAGCGATCCGGGCGGCGTCTGCAAAGCTTGGGACGTTCGATCTGTCCGGCTGTGAATTATATACGACAGCGGAGCCGTGCCCGATGTGTCTGGGGGCGATTCTCTGGTCAAATATAAAGAAAGTATATTATGGCTGCAACCGCAGCGACACGGAAAAGATTGGGTTTCGAGACGCTGCGTTTTATGAATATCTGGAAGGAAGGCGGGATATGATCGAGCAGCAGGAGACGGAGAGGGAGGAATGTCTGAAATTATTTAAAGAATACAGTGGATTGGAAAAGGAGATATATTAAAAAACAGTAAAATGACCGGTATCGTCGTTATGAAGTGCGTGAAAGCCATTGGAAAAGGAGATATATTAAAAAACGGTAAAATGACCGGTATCGTCGTTATGAAGCGCGTGAAAGCCATTGGAAAAGGAGATATATGAAAAAACGGTGAAATAACCGGTATTGTCGTTATGAAGCGCGTGAAAGCCATTGGAAAAAGAGATATATGAAAAAACGGTAAAATAACCGGTATCGTCGTTATGAAGTGCGTGAAAGCCATTGGAAAAGGAGATGTATGAAAAAATGGTGAAATAGCTGCCCGGTTTTCTTGTAATTATTTTCAAAATCAGCTACAATAGGAAAATGATGGATTATTTTGGAAACGCTAAGAAAAGACATTTGTCTGCCAGGTTTGCGAAAAGGGGGCGCGCAGGCGTTGTGATATCGGCTGGCCAGAAAAAGAAGCTCCCGGTTATGAGGTAACTATGGGAATATCGTCACATTATAATGAGCAGATTTATTTTACATGGGAAGATTCCGGGGAACTTCTCGCTCAAAATCAGGACGCGATCGTTGACGTCCTGACAAAGAATAAAGCAGTTGGCGTTGTCGGGGGATTTTTTGAACAGGATTTTCCGATTTATTTTGTGAGCCGTTTTATGCTTGAAAATCTGGGATATACGTATGACCAGTTTATGGAGACAACAAAAGGCAACTATGCCGGACTTGTCTATGAGAAGGACTGGACGCGGAACTTCCAGAAAAAGCAGACCAGGGAATATGTGAAACAGGAATATCGTCTGATGAATCAAAAAGGAGAGGTAGTCTGGGTCAGCGAGCTCCGGAGAGAGTCTGTTTCGCCGGATGGCAAGGTACTCTGGATCGCGGCAATCCGAATGATCGATGAAGTATATCAGCGGGAATCTGCATTATTGTCTGCATTGGGGCAGGAGTATCTGTCCATTATCTATATCAACTTGAACAACAAGACATATGAATGGGTAAAAAGAGAGCGCATTATATTAAACGGACAATTAAGCGGGGATATGGAAGAACTGTTTGAGTTTTTTAACTACTATATACAGGAATATGTCCATCCCGGAGATATTGAGGTACAGGGGGTATTGGAGCTGCTGCAGGCATGTATTGACGGCACCGGTCTCAAGCGGGAACGGACGCAGATCACATATCGGCGTCTGTCCGGGGAGCAATATAAATGGGCTCAGATACATCTTATTTTTGGGGAGAGTTTAAATGGCGGCAATGGATATCTTGTGATCGCATTCCGCGATGTGGACGACCGGATCCGCCTGGAACTGGACTCGAATAGGCTTTTAGTATCCGCCCTGGAAAAGCAAAAGACCGCAAATATGGCGAAGAGAGATTTTCTGTCAAAGATGTCTCACGATATGAGGACGCCGCTGCACGGGCTTGCCAATGTGATCGCACTGGCGAAAAAGTCCCACAGCTTAAGCCAGATCCAGCAAAAATATATTCCGCTGATGCAGGCGACAGGAAACCATCTTCTTCAGCTGATCAATGAGGTGCTGGATATTAATGATATTGAAAACGGCGGTTTTGTGGTAAAGAGCGAACTGTTTTCCCTGGAACAATTCATCAGGAAAACAGCGGCGATCCTGACGCCGGAAATCGAGGCGAAAAAGCAGTCGCTTGTGATCGATCTGGGAAATATGGAGCATGACATAGTACTTGGCGATGAAGACGTGCTGCAAAAGATTTTCTTTAATCTTTTATCGAATGCAACAAAGTATTCCGGGGAAAACGCAATGCTCACTGTGCTGTTAGAAGAACTCCCACCAAAAAGGGACGGCTATGGCTGTTATCGGTTTCAGGTATGCGATACCGGGATTGGGATCGCGCCGGATATGTTTGAAAAAATCTTTGAACAGTTTACGAGGATTGAGGATACCAGGATAAGCCAAATCCCATATATCGGGCTGGGACTGACGATCACAAAGAGTCTGGTAGAGATGTTGGACGGGACGATCGAGGTTTCCAGCGAGCTTGGGAAGGGCTCTTGTTTTACTGTGTCGCTGGAGTTAAAGCTTCCGGAAAGGAAAAACAAGCTTCCGGAGCAGACGGTCGATCTGTCGGATATGACTATTCTGTTGGTGGAGGATAATGAGCTGAACCGGGAACTGACCTGCGACATCCTGCAGATGGAAGGAATCCATGTGGAAGAGGCAGAAAACGGGGCAGAAGCGGTGGAAATGTTTGAAAAGCATCCGAAAGGATATTATGACGTGATATTAATGGATATCCAGATGCCGGTGATGAACGGCTATCTTGCGGCAAGAAAGATCAGGACGATGATAAATAACGGCGGCGATAAGATCCCCATCGTGGCCGTCACGGCAGACGCCTTTCAGGAAGATATCCAGATGGCGTTACAGTCTGGAATGAACGACCATATCAAAAAGCCGGAACATAGTTCGCATTGATGGCAGATGAGAAACTGCTACGCAGCTTTCTCATCGCCGATTCGCGACAAGCCGCTCAGAAATGGGGATTAAAATGAAATTTCATATTATGACACTATTTCCGGAAATGATCATAAATGCGATGCAGGTAAGTATTACCGGAAGAGCGATCAAAGCGGGGCATATTCAGGTGGATGCAGTAAATATCAGAGATTATGCAGGCAACAAGCATAACCGGGTGGACGATTACCCTTACGGCGGAGGCGCTGGCATGGTGATGCAGGCAGAACCAGTTTACCGGTGTTTTCAGGATATCAAAAAACACCGGATTTCTGTAGAGGATCCGAAGGTGATCTACCTGTCCCCGCAGGGACGCGTCTTTTCCCAGGATGCCGCAAAGGAATATGCGGCGGAGGAAGAGCTGGTATTTTTATGCGGTCATTATGAAGGGATTGACGAGAGAGTGTTAGAAGAGATTGTGACAGATTATGTGTCAATCGGGGATTATGTGCTGACAGGCGGCGAACTGCCGGCTCTGGTTATGATGGACGCCATTTCAAGGCTGGTCCCCGGCGTGTTAAATAACGATATCTCAGCGCAGACGGAATCGTTTTCCGGCTCTTTGCTGGAATATCCGCAGTATACCAGGCCGGAGGAATGGATGGGGAAAAAAGTGCCGCAGGTTCTTTTGTCTGGGAACCATAAGCTGTTAGCAGAGTGGTACAGGCAGCAGTCAGTTATACGGACGGCGCAGAGAAGGCCGGATCTGTTGGAAAAAGCGGAACTGACAGAACAGGAACAGGATTTGGTAAAATCGATGGAAGGCGCAAGGAGGGATACGTCTGTGAATGGGCGGTCGTAAAACGGTGAAAGCGTTTTCTGGCAGGGATAAGATTTTTCGTGACATGAGACTGCGGAAGCACAAGGAGAGATACGTCTGTGAATGGGCGGTCGTAAAACGGTGAAAGCGTTTTCTGGCAGGGATAAGATTTTTCGTGACATGAGACTGCGGAAGCACAAGGAGAGATACGTCTGTGAATGGGCGGTCGTAAAACGGTGAAAGCGTTTTCTGGCAGGGATAAGATTTTTCGTGACATGAGAC
>CANQCD010000177.1 GCA_947589455.1 uncultured Lachnospiraceae bacterium
CGTTATCTGGAATGAGTGGAGCAGCTCCATGCTCCCCTGCAGATTTTCTTCTCCCATTTACCGTCCTCCTGTGTGTTTATTATAACTGTTTTCGACTGTTTTTACAATAATAGATTTCTGCCGAAAACAATCAAAAAGAAAGGGCTTTTTCCACGCATTTTCCGCTGTGAAAAAACAGCCCTTTCTCTGTGAGATATCGTTCTGTTCTCTTGCTGCCCAACTATTTTTCGTGTTAGTGAAATTTAAATTCACATGTTGATTTTAATATGACACTGTATTCACAGGCAGGTACGGTCATTGCCAAAATTTGAATTTTCACGCCGGTTTTAATATGATACCGTATCCATGGGAAAATATCGGTATCTGTTACCAGAATTTAAATTTCCGTACCAGTTTTAATCCCAAACGATAATGAACCGGCATCAGCGCCCGCTTTGCTTCCTGCAGCCGGCTCGGCACTTCGATGTGCTGCGGGCAGTGCTCTGCACATTTTCCACAGCGGATGCACTTACTGATATCGCCCATATCTTTCTGCAAGCCGACAATCTGCAGGTACTCATGCCTTGCGGATGATTTCTTTTCCGTATACATACGGTTATAGCAGCGGAATGCGGCCGGGATGTCAATCCCTTTTGGACACGGCATACAATAGCCGCAGCCTGTACAGCCTACTTTCGTATTTCGGTTAATTTCCTTTTTGACGCTCTCGATCATGCGGAAATCGTCTTCCGTCATGCTCCCCGCTTCCGTCTCTGAGGCGATCTTCACATTTTCCCTGACCATCTCCACTGTATTCATGCCGGAGAGCACGCATGTGACCTCCGGCTGATCCCAGAGCCAGCGGAATGCCCATTCTGCGGGAGTCCTCTTCTGCGGGTATTGTTCCATTATTTTTTTCGCGGCGGCCGGAAGCATGTCAACCAGCTTGCCGCCTCTCAACGGCTCCATAATAATGACAGGAATGCCTTTTTGGGCGGCGGCCTCTAATCCGGCTCTTCCCGCCTGGGTATGCTCGTCCATGTAATTATACTGGATCTGGCAGAAATCCCAGTCATAATCCTCCAGTATCTTCAGAAACATCTCTGTATTCCCATGGAAAGAAAAGCCAAGATTTCTGATTGCCCCCGCCTGTTTCTTCTCTGCGATCCATTCCGTGATCCCAAGCCTCTTTAACTTTTCCCACGCCGCAATATCTGTCAGCATATGCATCAGATAATAATCGATATAATCTGTCTGGAGCCTGGCAAGCTGCTCCTGAAAATACTTCTCAACCGCCGACTGAGATTTTATCAAATACTGCGGCAGCTTTGTCGCAAGGAACACCTCTTCCCTGCAGTGATTTCGCGCAAGGATTTCCCCTACTGCCGCCTCGCTGCCCGGATAGATATATGCGGTATCCAGATAGTTCACCCCGCTCCGGATCGCCTCCATAACTTCCTTTTCTGCCCTGTCAATGTCAATGCCGCCGCCTTTTCTCGAAAAACGCATACATCCGTATCCCAAAACAGAGATTGGATTCCCGTTCCTGTCATTTCTATACTGCATCGCTGTCTCCTTCCTGCATTTCCTCTGATCTTTTGGTCAGTCACTACTTTCTGCATTTCCCCTGATCTTTTGGTCAGTCACTACTTTTTGCATTCCCTCTGATCTTTTGGTCAATTACTACTTTTTGCATTTCCTCTGATCTTTTGACCAGTATCTCCCCAACGCCCATTCCAGACACGCCCGAAAAGCCACTATGGGAAATGAAATCTACTTCTTTTTCTTATGGAACGACACTTCTATATCTATCCATGATTCCTGCACATTACTGTAAGATTCCATCCTGAGACGGCCTTTGTTGCGCCGGATAATATGTTTCACGTTGGTAAGCCCCATCCCACGGCTTTCTCCCTTTGTGGAATAACCGTCCTGAAAAAACTTTGCCAGTTCCTCAGAGTCTATTTCCTTCGGAACCGTATTCATAACGACCAGAGAAAGCTTCTCACCTGTTTCTTCTATAAATATATAAACTTTCCTTCTTGTTTCTTCCACCTGCCCAACCGCCTGAAATGCATTATCTGTCAGGACGCCCAGAATCTCTGTCACATCAATGACAGAAAGATAGCCTGTGATATCGTCTGCATTGATGCCGCATTTAACATCGGTCTCCATATCGTCATATTTGCAAAACAGCGTGTACAAAAATCCGCTGATCACCGGCTGACGGCTGTTGACTAAGGCGCGGTGGCGGAACGACTTCTTTAACGCTCCCACATAGGAGAGCTGTCTTTCAACCAGCGAATCATAGTCTGTACACGCCAGATACATATTGGTCAGATTGTTCAGATGGTTGTTAAATTCATGCTGCCTTGCCCGCATCTCTTTGACAAGCAAATCATATGTCTCGCGCCCACTTTCCATGATATCCGCCTCTGCTCTGAGCCTCGCGTTTTTGAGAATCTCTCCCGCCCACAGGAAAACGGCAAAGAACGCTGTGGCAAAACAGAGCAGGATCAGGAATACTTCCGCGCGATGAAATCTTTTATACAGCCTGATCTCGTTGAGCGGCAATGCGGCTGCCGTCAGGAACAGGCAGATAATATAAAACTTCCCGCCGGCGTCTTGATAAAACGGAGAAAATTTTTCTCTGTATTTCCCAAAATATGCCAGGCAGATGACGGCCGCCAACAGCAAAAAACTAACGGACAGCGGCAGGACACCGCCGCCAGACGCCGGACAAATCCCCGCCAGCCATGCAGCGGCCAAGAAAACCGCACGCAGGGAAAGCGCTGCCGCCATGGAAGAGATTGACAGAAACAATGACAGCCCGACCTTTTTCTCTGCCAGCAGGCAGCCTGTAAATATAGCGCAATACAATACCAGCGCCACTAAGATATCAATTACCATATAACTTCTCCACTCCTATCATCCCTCTGTCAGTACGGTTCTTCTGAACCTCCAATAAATAATCCTCTTCATGTATGTTTAGTATAGAATCAAAGACCTGCAAAATCTTCTTTTGTTTTTCTTCCGGCTCCTTCGAGATCAGATTATCAAAAAATAAGCTTCCCGATATCCTGTTATTGATCAAAAAATCTAATTCATAGCCGTAGAGATCGTGGATTGTCAGCGGGATGCGCAAATCCCGGACACTTCCTTTTTTCATGATCGAATCCCATTTGAAACGTGAGATATTCAGCTCGCGGATCATCGCATTTTCGCTGAGCTTTCTCCTGTTCCGCTCATATTCCAGGACAACGGAGATCGTCGATAACGCGTCTTCCGGTATTTTTTCTAACAACCCCATCATGAAAATTCGATACGTTGGATTATCTAAGTAGCCTGGATCATTATTTGTCAGCAGTATGCAACTCAGTATTTTCAGCGATTTGCGTTGGGAGTGCTCCGAATAGTTTTTTAACCTCTGGTAAAATATGCTGTCCCTTGGCTCTTCCTGGCCAAACAATACATATTCCGCCGTTGTTCTATAATAACCGCAGACCTTTTGCAACGCCTCCACTGTCAGCTGGCTTTTCCCCTGTTCCAGACGGCTGTACTGGGCGGTCGATATCTCTAATTCCACAGAGACATCTACTTCCTTTATCCCTTTTTGTATACGCAAACGCCCTAAACGGGCTCCAATTTCCAGATTATTAATACACTGCATAGAAAGTCCTCACATTACGTCTTTCTGTATAGTGTACTAATTTTAAAAAATACTTTCTTCCATTGGATTGTATGATGTGTAAATTTTTGTAATTTTTTGGCATTTTTTGCCAGGGGATTGAAAAAGGGCATCTCCTGCGCACCACTGCAGTTCGAGCAATTTTCTATCCCATGAAAAAATCCCATAAACAGATCGTCTATGAGATTTCTACTGGGCTAGCGGGATTCGAACCCACGCATGTAGGAGTCAAAGTCCTATGCCTTACCGCTTGGCGATAGCCCAAAATATTAAAAAATCCCTGCTATCATCTTTGTAACAAGGATAAAAAGGTGGATACTGGGATTCGAACCCAGGGCCTCCAGAGCCACAATCTGGCGCGCTAACCAACTGCGCTATACCCACCGCAAATGTCCGCCGCCCAAGA
>CANQCD010000178.1 GCA_947589455.1 uncultured Lachnospiraceae bacterium
GTATGCTTTTTCAATACTTATGCGGCTTTAAAGCAGTTTTCTATTCCACACATTCTGATGATGAGCCCTCTTTCTTATAAAATATCCGCCCACTCTTTTTTCAGGGAGGCGCCGCTTTCCCTGACCGCCCTCTGCGCCAAAAGCTTTAGCATATCGACATATTCTCCCCGCAGCGGTTTTTCCTTTTCTAAAAGAGACAGCTCGGTACATCCTAATATGATCTTTTGCGCTCCCATCTCCAACAGTTTCCCGCTGACCTGTTCAAACGCAGCCATGTCAACCTGCCGCCCTTTTTTTATCTGTCCATAAATGATCTCCATGACAAGCTCCTGGTCGGCGGGAGCCGGAACGACTGTCTCCACGCCTGCTTTTTGAAATTCTCGTTCCAAGACACCGCTGGCTACTGTCCCGGTCGTCGCCAGGATCCCTACTTTCCGTATCCCCTTTTTTGCGATCTGCCCCGCCGTATCTCCCGTCATGGAAAACACCGGCTTGTCCGACTGCTCCTGCAGCGTATCATAAAAATAATGCGCTGTAATACAGGGAATCGTGATAAAATCAGCGCCTGCCTGCAAGAGTTCTCTCTCCGCATCTAACAGGGCAGGCAGCGGGCTGTCGTTGCTCTTTCCGAGAATATAGGCCGTCCTGTCCGGAATATCCGGAATACTTTTTAAAAGGATCCGCGGATGTGCCTGATCGCAGTCTGCAGCGGTCATTCTGACGATCCACTCCATATAATATACCGTTGCCATCGGACCAAGCCCGCCGATGATTCCTATCGTTTTCAAACCGTTCCCCCCTGTCTTACGGATTTGGGCTGATTTTCTTTTTTGCCCGCTTCGGATATATACTTTCCTGAAAACGAAACGTGCTGGAAGAACCTCCCGGCCATCCATGAAGCTGTTCATCCGTCACCAGGCAGAAGACTCCCTTCTGGTGGCGGGGAGTCGTATCCAGATGATACCATCCTCCCCGGACATAGACCAAATTCCACCAATGATGGTATCCCTCATAGGACGGATACCTTGTCACCTCAATATTAGGGATTCCCGCCCGCGACAGCAAAAGTCTTGTCATGGAATAAAAGGTAAAACAATCTCCGGAACGGTACCGAATGCCGTGTACCGCCGCATCCCGCCAGTTGACATGCGAACCTGTATCAATATAGGAACACTGGCCTGTGACATAGCGGTATATCGCCCTGGCTGCCTCCTCATCGGAAAGATTTTTGCCTGCAATCCGCTTTAATACCGTATCTGCGATCTCTTCTGCAGTCCCCGGCAGATAAACCTGTACTTTTGCCCACTCGGAAGCCGTATTCCCGGCGCGGTCCGCCGCAGTATAATACACCTTATAGACGCCTTCCTTTTTCCAGTTGATCCTGCTGTCGTCTACTTTCACAGAAACCTTTCCGTCCCGGTCGTCCACGGCAGAGATATGCTCGCGGAAATGATATGTCTTTTTCCTGTCGGAATAGCATACCCGGTAAGGGATCCGCCCATTGAAGCTGTTCTTTCCAACCCATCCGGTAATTTTCGGCGCTTTCTTATCTGGTTTTGCCCAGGCAAGAGAAAGTTTTTTCCCTGAAACGGTATAGCTCAAACGCGCCTCCCCCGTATACAGTACGATTTTCTTTAGCTTCATGCCGGAAAACTTTCCTCTGTAGTCTCCCTCGCAGGAAACCCTTGCCGACTTCTTTCCCGCACGGATGCGCTTTGCTTTCAGCGTAACTTTTTTCGTTATCTTCTTTGACGCAGAAACGGCAGAGCCCGATGCGGTGGCAGCCGCAGTTTTTTTGATGGCAGTGATCTGGTAAGAATAGATTATCTTTTTGACGGAACCATTCTTTGCCGTGTTTTTCACCACTGCAGAAAAGCGGTATTTTCCGGATTTTCCTTTTTTCATCTTTAGCCGGTCCAGATGGATCTCATCAAGTGCAGCCGGAATCGCCGGTTTTCTTTTTTTGTTGGTGACTGTCACTGTGACCTGTTCTGTTTTATGGTTCCTGGCTTTTACCGATATCACGGTTTTCCCCTGTTTTTTCCCCGTCACAATCCCCTTGCTGCTCACGCACGCCGTCCTCGAATCGCTGCTGCGATATACTGCATTTTTCCATTTCCTTTTGACAGAAAGCTGCTCTCCCACAGAAATCGTCTTCTTAGCGCTTTCTCCCAACAGAGTTTCCTGTTTCTGTCCTTCTGTTGTATTTTTGGCGCCCGCCGCATTTCCGCCCGCCGCTGCCAAAAACAGCGCGGCTGCAGTCAATACCGCCATATAACGTCTTAACCTGTCTCTCATCATACTCTCCATCTTCCTGCGTTCCTCTTTTATTTTATCGCCGCATACCGCGGATAGATTGCCTTACTGCCTGACATCTCCATCCCGCAGCCGCCGCTCGTTCCTCTTTTATTTTGTCGCCACATACCGCAGATTTGTCACCTTATTGTTTGTAATCTCTACCTGCAGTTTGCACTTGCCCTTTTGATATGTATAAATCCCAAAATGGTTCTTTGCCGTACCATATTTCTTTTTCACGGCGCTTAACGTGCTTCCCATCTTAATGCCCTCTTTTGTCTTTACCTTCCCGGTCAGGAACGTAATGCCATTGACGTATTCCGGACCGGTATTGGTATTCGAATACGTATAGAGGATAAAGTCCTTATAGGTATAAGTCCTGTCTTTCCCATCATATGCACAGCTTTTTGACACTTTTGTGCGCAGCGGCTTCCCCGCTTTGCTGATAAATTTCTTTGCAGCCATATGCATAGAGACTGTCACTTTGTGATACGTAAAAAGATAGCCTTTCGGCGCCGCCTGCACAGAAGCGGACGCCCCCGATACTCCGATGATCAGCGCCATGCAGATAGCCGCCAGTTTCTGAAAGATTGTTTTGTTCATTTTCTCTTCTCTCCTTTTCTTTCTCCAGTACAAAGAGCCGTCCCTCCCTCTGTCTTTTAATAATTACGTATTTCTCCGTATTTGTCCAGTTCTTCTTTTTGTTTTTTTATCATATCTTGATAAAAAACATATTTTTTTTCATAAATCTGCTTTATTTTCTTCTCTTTTCTGCGATCCTTTATCCCATATTCCGCCACAAGCACCTTTCCCAGATATTTTGAGAGCTTGTTTGCGCCGGATAAATTCATATGCAGCCCTCCGTCGTAGGTATCCGTCTCATAATCAATCCCCGTCTTTTCGATCAGATCGTAAAAATTGATATACGGCAGCCGGTACTTCTCTGCATATTCCACCACCTGCTCATTGTCCGATCGATACCATTCCGGCGCCAGGCTCGGCGCTTTCATCAAGATCAGCTGAATCTTTTTTTCTTCGCACAGGGCACGGATCTTATCCAGATACTGCATCGGATAACTGCCAAACTTTTTCCCTTCACCGGGAGCATTCGGCAGGGACGCCTGTCCCTCTCCCAATGCCTCGTCGGCGCCTTCGATCTCTGCCCACGGATCTTCCCTGACATCCTCTTTCTCTTCTTTTTTCTCTCCAAAGAGCCAGGACGTATCCGCCACATCCGACTTACTGACCGGAAGCACGTCAACGCGCATATAATATCCGTTATGCGTCACTTTCCGCGACCTGGCAAAATACGTGATATCGCTCTTATCCAGCGAAAAAATCCGCCCATGGTACCGAAGCAGCGGAAAAAGATAGTCAAGCATATTTTCCCCTTCACACATTGACGCTTTGACCGCATCATATTTTATTTTTGACCAGCGCATACCATCCAGCGCCATCCGGTTATATTCCTCTCTCTGCGGACTGTCGTGGGTAAGCGCCTGGATATTATAGATCACAACTTCCGGCGTCTCATATTGCAGTGCATCCAATAGCATATAATAAGAATGCCATGTCAGCTGCTGGGCATTTCCCCTGATATAGCTGGTAATCCCGTAATGCTTCCACAAATACATCGGATTGATATTTTCATAGACTTCGCAGTCCCCGATTAACAGCACATCATGATCTGCCTCTTCCTGGTAATATTCCGCCGTAAAGTTTCC
>CANQCD010000179.1 GCA_947589455.1 uncultured Lachnospiraceae bacterium
GGCTTTTTGAACTGCGCGATGGCAATAATGGGGAATCCTTTCGGGGAGCGGCCAAGGGGGACAAAGGATCGACTACGCTTACGATTACGGGCGGAAACGATCTCAGCCAGTCGCTCTTTAAGTTGAATATTCCGGAGACAAACGGTGTGATATCGCTTGGCAATGCAGAATACCGTTATGATTCTTTTACACTTACTGTGGATGAAACAACCGGAGAATATAAGTATACTTTCAAACTGCAGAAAGCGCTGGCGATAGACGTAGACAGGGAGGCGCAGATTGGCGATGAGGTTGACTTCCGCGGGATACCGTACTATATGTCCCAGTTAAATGAATTTATCCGTACATTTTCTTACCGTTTTAATGAGATACAGACAACAGGGTTTGATCTGTATGGCAAGCAGGGAGAGCAGTTTTTTCTTGCCCAGGATAAGGTTTCAGGGTTACAGATGCGTTTTAATGATCTGTCAGAAGAGGTTTCCTCTGTTTTGAAGGAAGACCCGGAGGCAGATGGTTATATCCATACATCTTATTATAGCCTGACTGCATTAAATACTCAGGTGGATAATGATATTTTAAAAGACGGCAAAAAGCTGGCGATGTCGGATGAAGAAGACGGCGGAGAATCCAATAGCAAAAACTGGGAGCGGTTTAATAACCTCTCTGACGACAAGGCAATGTTCCGCCAGGGGGCGCCGGCGTCTTTCTTAGCGATCATGACATCGACGGTGGGCGTGGACGCACAGGGAATCATTGATGCATCTGCCAATGCGGAGCAGATCCGGTATGCGGTAGATACCAGACGGTTAAGCGAGTCGGGTGTGGATGAGGATGAAGAGGGACAGAACCTTATCATATGCCAGAATCTGTTGGCATACCAATACGAGGTGCTCTCGGTTATGAATGAAGTATTAGATAAATTGATAAATGGCACAGCAGTTTAATGAAAAACAGGAACGGAGGTAGCTATGAGGATTACTAATTCCATGATTTCAAACAGCTCTCAGGCACATATTACAAACGCAAAGAGACAATTATTGCGTTACCAGGATCAATACACGTCAGGCAAAAAGATCCAGCGCCCGTCGGATGATCCGTCTGTTGCGGTTCGTTCCCTGCAGCTTAGGAGTTCATATTCCCAGATTATGCAGTATGCGAATAAAAATGTCCAGGCGGCGATCGAGTGGATGACTTCTACAGAAACAGCGATCACAACGGCGATAGGGATCATGTCTGATATGAAACATTCCCTGAACCGCGGCGCTGCAGATTATCTTGGCTCAGAAGAGCGGAATGATGTATTGCAGGAATTAAAACAATATGTAGAGCATATTTTTTCAAACTGCGGGAATCAGAATTATGCCGGCAGATATATGTTTACCGGTTATCGTACAGATACTTCGCTGATCTTCGAGGAAGATACCAGCGATCTGCAATATGAGATCACGCAGGAGTTTACCGGCAGCGATATCAGGGCGATCACCCATGTGGTGTCCGGAGCGCGGTATGAAGAAAAGGGAACGGAAGATACTTATGGTGCAGCTCCTGCAAGTGAGCAGAAAGCGTACCGCATCCAGCTCGCATATGATGATTGTCTTAACGGCAGGATTACAGGGGGCAGCCTGGCAAATGCTGTAGAGATTAGAGTTACTCCGCCGGGCGATCTTGATGTGGGAGCTAAAAACGCACTTACTAATGTAGAGATAAAGTCTTCTACAGATGAGGATGCTTACGATCCGGAAGCCTTAGGGGTAGACGCTGTGTATCTTTATGATACTGGCGAGGTGATTTTGTCGGAAACAGCATATAAAGCGATCCAGGCAAATTCTTCTAAGATCGCTGTCCAGTACAGCAAAGAAGGATTTGAAAAAGGCGAAGTGCGTCCGGAAATGTATTTTGAATGCACGAAATATGACAAGATTGCAGGTAAAAATTCGGAATATAATAACCCAAGCGGTCAGGAAATCCGTTATGAGATTGATTTTAACCAGATGGCGCACGTCAATGTCCAGGCAAGAGATGCATTTAGCACAGATATCTACAGAATGGTAGATTATATTGAACAGACTGTTCTTGCGATCGACGACGTGGAGAAGCAGCTGGCCAATGTGGAGACGATGATCGGCAATACAACGGATGAGACGGAGCTGGATAATTTAAACAAATTAAAAGAGATGCTGGAAGCAGAACAGAAGCTGCGCACCAAAGTGATGACAGACGCTTTCGAGATGGGACTGACCATGGTAGATCAGGCGGAAGAAAAAATGAACGTTACAGTGGCGGATCTGGGCGCGCGCGCCAAGAGAGTAGAGATGACGCGGGACAGCTTGGATGATGAGACGCTTGATATGGAAGAGAAACTGTCAGACACCGAAGACGTAAATATCGCAGATGCTTATATCGCAATGTCACAGGCGGATACCCTGTATCAGGCGGCGCTTTCGGCAACTGCGAAAATATTGGGAAATTCCCTGCTAAATTATATCTAAAAACAGCAATCAGCAGCAAATTTTCTGTATTGCGCTTGAGAATGGCTGTGAATGGCAAATTTTAAAGGGAATGTAACTGACTGGCATGTGCCGGCGCATTCTGTTTTAGAACAAAATGCACCGGCATTGCTGGCATATGGATGTTTTTGGAGAGAGCAGAGCCGCAGACGGCTGGCTGCCGTTTCGAGGATAAGGCAGTGAGATATGGAATAGCAGGGATTCAGCCAAGTCCTGTTGAAACATGGATCACTGTTTTTGGGGGATAGGCAGAGAGAATCGCAGGCGGCTGGCAAGAAACTGTGCTTTATTATAACACAAGGTTTCACAATCACAGGAAAGGAAAAAGAAAAGATGGTCAAAATAGAGACAAGATATTTTGGAGAGATTGAGATTGAAGAAGAAAAGGTAATCCATTTTGAACAGGGGATTCCGGGTTTTGACGAATATAAGGATTTTACGATATTATACGATATCGAAGAGGGAGGAGAGCCGTTTTTTTCCTGGCTGCAGTGCACAACGGAAAAAAATCTTGCATTTCCAATCGTCAATCCGTTTCGCATAAAAGAAGATTATGATCCTGTCGTGGAAGATACTCTGCTGGCTCCGATCGGGGAACACAAGGCAGAAGATTTGGTTGTATTTTTGCTGGCGACAGTACCAGAGGATATCAAGAAGGCTTCGGTCAATATGAAAGCTCCACTGCTGATCAATATGGCAAACCGGAAGGCAATGCAGATTATCGCAGAAAATGAAGACTACAAGATCAAATATCCTTTGATGCCGGAAGGCGATCCGGTTTATAGTAAAAAATAAAAGCCATAAGACGAAGGATTCTTTGACGCCGGAAGGCGATATAGTTTATGGTAAAAATAGAGGTCATAAGATGAAGGGTTCTTTGGTGCCGGAAGGCGATCCGGCTTATAGTAAAAAATAAAAGCCATAAGACAAGGGATTCTTTGGCGCCGGAATAACAGCAGGAGTAAAGCCGGACATTTCCCCGGTTCGCGTATAAGAGAGGGGATTCCCAGCGATTGCCGGGCGCAGGGGATTTGGCTGTCCTGGCGACATGATAAAAAAGATGGAATGGAGGAGACTATGTTAGCATTAGCCAGAAAGATTAACCAGTCGATCATGATTGGAAACGATATTGAGATTACTCTGTTGGAGATTAAGGGGGATCAGGTAAAGATCGGCATCAGCGCACCGAAATCCGTATCTATTTACAGAAAAGAAATTTACGCCCAGATCCAGGAAGAAAACCGAAATGCAGGCAAAGAAGTAGACGTATCAAAGATTCGGGATATATTTAGCCCGAAAGAGTAAAGAAATTTTTCGATATGTCGATATATGATATAGAAAACCGTATCAAGATGATGGGGAGAACACGAAGGGCTTTGATAACACATGGAGGTGGACAATGGCAATGGATTCATTAATTAATGGAGTAAATAATGACTATGAAAAGAAAGTCAAGATGC
>CANQCD010000180.1 GCA_947589455.1 uncultured Lachnospiraceae bacterium
CGGCTTTGTTATCGCGGATATACCGGGATTGATCGAGGGAGCTTCTGACGGCGTTGGGCTGGGGCATGAATTTTTGCGCCATATTGAGCGGACGCGGCTTTTTATCCACATGGTAGACGCCGCCTCGACAGAGGGGCGCGATCCGCTGAACGATATCTATGTGATCAATGGGGAGCTGCGCAAATACAGTGAAGAGCTTGCAAACCGCCCACAGGTTATCGCCGCCAACAAGACGGACGTTTTTTCCGGCGTGGAGGAAGAGACTGTGATCACGCTGCTGCGGGAAGAATTTGAACCGCAGGGGATTCCGGTTTTTCCGATTTCAGCCGTCAGCGGAAAAGGCGTGAAAGAACTTTTATATTATGTCAGGAAGACATTAGATGAAAGAAAAGAAGAGCCAAAGGTGTTTGAGAGGGAATATGTGGTAGAAGACACTGTGGCGCCAGACGAGCCATATACTGTTTCCTATGACAGAAAAGAAGATATGTATGTGGTCGAGGGACCAAGGATTGAGAAGATGTTAGGTTATACGAATTTAGACTCAGAAAAAGGATTTCAGTTTTTCCAGAAATTCCTGTATGAGAATGGGATTTTGGAGGAGCTCGAGGCGATGGGGATTGAAGAGGGCGATACCGTCAAAATGTATGGGCTGCAGTTTGATTACTATAAATAATTACCGGTACCGGCGGTTTTTTGGAGGGATGTAGATGGGAGAACTTTTATTTGAGTTTCTAATCTGCGGTATGGCAGCGGTGTTTTTGATGGTGGCGCATGAGCTGTCAAAGGCGCTGGTGTATAAATTGATACAGCGTGTGGCGGGAAATAAAAGAACTTATCAGAGCAGTGTGTTTGCACTGCATCACTATATTGACCCTGTGGGGGTTATTTTGTCCATTACCAGCAGTGTTGTCCTGTCCAAACCGTATATGTTCCGGATAAGGGATAAAAAGACAAACCTGGTGCTTGGAGTGACAGGTTTTCTTGTATTAGCGGCCTGTTTTGTGGGGAGTGTTGCGGCCATCCGCTCTCATGCGTTCGGCGTGTCCGGGATGGAGACATTAGAAGGGTGCGGGATAGGGGCGAAGTCGGCGACGTTATTTCTGCAATACCTGGCTATTTTAAGCTTTGGGATGTTTGTCACGAATCTTTTTCCCGTCTCTACTTTTGACATGGGGCTATTGATCGCCGGGGTTTCGTCGAGAAAGTATTTAGGCATTATACGGATGGACGGCGTGATCAAGCTGATTTATATTATCACGCTGTTTCTTGATCTGATCCATTATGGGGGATATCGTTTCATTCTCTTTTTGGTTTGAGGAAAGAGATTTGTACTGCCCTTTCTTTAGGGCATATAAAGATATCGTTTCATTCTCTTTTGCTTTGAGGAAAGGGCAGGTTTTTATGAGCATAACCGTAAAACTGGAAGCATTTGACGGTCCGCTGGACTTACTGCTTCACCTGATTGAAAAAAATAAAATAGACATTTTTGATATTCCCATTGTGGAAATCACAAGGCAATATATGGAGATCATCGCCGCGATGGATACCAGGGATATGGACGTTATGAGCGATTTTTTGCTGATGGCGGCAACGCTTTTGCGGATCAAGTCCAAGATGCTCCTTCCAGCAGAGAAAAATGAAGAGGGAGAGGAGGAAGATCCACGGGCGGAGCTGGTGGAACGGCTGTTAGAATATAAGACATACAAATATGTCTCTCTGGAGTTAAAGGATTTGCAGGTGGATGCATCAAAACAGCTGTTTAAAGACCCGACGATCCCGGATGAGATTGCAGATTACAAAGAGGAAGTGGATATCGGGGAGCTCCTGGACAATATCACCCTGGCAAAGCTGCAGGAAATCTTCCGCAGCGTGATGCGCAAGCAGATTGACAAGATTGATCCGATCCGAAGCAAATTTGGCAAAATCCAGAAAGAGCCGGTCAGCCTGACGGAGCGCATGGGTTATATTGCAGATTATGCCAAAAAACACCGCAGATTTAATTTCCGGGTGCTTTTGGAAGAGCAGGCGGATAAGATGATGGTGATCGTTAGTTTCTTAGGGATCCTGGAATTGATGAAAGTCGGGAAGCTAAAGATCGTGCAGGAAAATATATTTGACGACATCTGGATTACATATCAGGAAACAGGCGGGGAAGAGGAGCTGATACCATCCAGTGAGTTTTAGGAGGACAGGCGCAAATGAAATTGTCAGAGTTGGAAGCAGCAGTAGAGGCGATCCTTTTTACCATGGGAGAAGCCGTGGAACTGGAGCGGATTGCCGCGGCTACGGAGCAGGATGAGGATACCTGCAGAAGAGTGATCCGCAGCATGATGGATAAATATTCCGGGGAAGACCGGGGAATCCAGATTATTGAGTTAGAAGGCGCATTCCAGATGTGCACGAAGGCGTCTGCCTATGAGTCCATCGTAAAGATTGCCCATGTGCCAAAAAAGCATGTGCTGACAGACGTTATGCTGGAAACGCTCTCTATTATCGCGTATAAACAGCCGATCACAAAAGCAGAGATTGAACGTATCCGCGGAGTGAAATCAGATCATCCGCTAAATAAACTCATAGAGTATAACCTGGTGTGCGAAGTGGGGCGTTTGGATGCGCCGGGAAGACCGATCCTGTTTGCAACGACAGAAGAGTTCCTGCGCAATTTCGGGATTGGGTCGTTAGACGATCTGCCGGTGGTAAACCCTGAAAAAATCGAAGACTTTAAGCTGGAGGCAGAAGAAGAGGTACAGCTAGAGCTGGATATTTAAAGCTTTTTGCCGGGCGTTGTATTTTCCGGCGGCTTTTTGTCGATCATATTCTCAATGATTGTTTTTTTGACCCAGATATCAAAGCTCAACATACAGATGAAGGCAAAGTTAGTCAGTTTTTTGCGCTCCTCCTCCTCTGCGATCTCGGAGAATGTCCCGCCGGATTTTTTTAATTTCCGGATCAAATCCCTGACCTGAGTGTCGATCGTCTCAAGCTGCAGGTCAAAAATCTCCTGGTAGATATCGTTTAGGTTAAAGTCCCCTTTTGACTGGAAGAAAGAAGAGGACAGAGGTTCTAATATACTCTTGATATCATTGATCGAAAGAAAATTCTTAAAATAGTAAATAAATATTAAAAGCACCATGTGTTCTTTGGAGTATTTCTTTTTATCCGAGGGCGGCAGAAGGTTATTCTTGGTATAGTTATTTATCATTGTCTTTGTCAGGATTTTATCTTCGTCAAACCGTTTGGAAGATTTTAGATGTTCATCCATAAATGTTGTGACCTGATCCATATATAGATCGATGTCAGGAATATCTTCCGGCGCGATGTAATCGATTGCCTGGACGCTCCGTATCAAATCTATGATTTCTCTTGTATACTTATCTGCCATAGCCTTAATAACCCCTTCTGGTTCTCTTGTCCTCAAATGTTTTATTATTTTAGCATAAATAAATAGGGGGCGCAAGTCACAAAAAAGCCCGGCGCGGCATATACATAAAACAGAATTGCCAGGCGAAGCTTCGCTTTGCATTTTAAGGAATGGGGATTGAGTTGAAAAAAAGCCGCGGATGAGGAGGAGTACATTGTGAGAGGGAGAAAGGATTACAAGGCAAGGCACCGGCATGGAAAAAAACCGTCTGCCAGCCCGTCGCTGGAAGAACCGGTCATTGCGGGAAAGATATCGCATTTCTTTCAGATTCCCGACGATATGCTGGCAAACGCACCTGTCTTAACCGGCTATGGCAATCACAGGTTCTGTGTTGAAAATTACCGCAATATAATTGAATATACGCAGGAGATCATACGGATACAGACAAAGACCTGTCGGATCCATATCCTTGGGAAAAAACTGGTCATTGCCTATTTCAGGGAAGATTCCATGTGTGTGATGGGGGATATTTCCAGCGTAGAATATCATTGAGCGG
>CANQCD010000181.1 GCA_947589455.1 uncultured Lachnospiraceae bacterium
GCAGATGATAACGGCAAGCGCCGTGAAAAAGGGGATTGCGCAGATTTATAGCAAGGGGAAAGAACGACAGGTTCTCCTGCCGCGTTCTCTGCAGAAACAACTCCTGCATTATATTAGAAAGAAAGGCATCCAACAGGGAGTCGTATTCCGCACATCCAGCGGCCGGCCGATGGATCGGAGCAATATCTGGAAGGAGATGAAAGCGCTGTGCCGTCGTGCCGGAGTAAAGAAAGACAAGGTATTCCCGCACAACCTGCGGCATCTGTTTGCCGTTACTTTTTATAAAAAGAGCAAGGATATCGGAAAGCTTGCAGATATCTTAGGTCATGGAAATATCGAGACAACAAGGATATATATTAGAACATCCAGCTACGAATATCAAAAACGGTTGGATGAGTTGAATCTGGTATTTTTATAAGGAAGCCAGGCATGTATTAACCGCACATTTCAGTGGTTTCCGTCTGGCGTACCACATAATAACGATTATGTGGTATCTCCGCTTAAACATCAGGTTGATTATAACACGTTATCCACACAATTTCAATGTTTATTTCAGGTTTTTTCAAACCGGCGGGACTGCTGTTTTGCCATAGAAACGGCTGTATTATAAACTTTCTTACATAAAAACTCATTTCTAAGGCACCCGAAACCTGCGTAAATACAGGGAAAAGGGCACTTTACCACATAATCGTTATTATGTGGTAAGGGTATCAGACATCTAAGGAAAACGACATCATTCTCCGCTTAAATATTGTTTAGGAATAAGGCAAAGGGAGCCTTGCATTGAGCATATGTATTATACAATTTTAACTGGATCTGCAATGTACCCCGTGCGCGTTTAGTTATCAGGAAGCCGCGGAGCTTGCCATCCGTGCGCTTTTTTTCAGTGTGCCGCCTCTTTTTGCCTTTTCTGGAAGATACAGACTGGCGTGGCGCAGCCCTTTTTTGTCGTTCGCGGGCTTTGCGTGCGCCTGGCAATCAGGAAACGGGGGCAGCAGAGCTTTTTTGCCTGTCCAGGGGCTATTTGCGCGCATTAAGCGCAGGTTTTGCCCGGCGAGAAGTGCTGTGTATTTAAGCGCAGACCTCCTATGGTGGGGCATTTGCGCGCGTTTAGCGCAGGTTTTGCCCGGCGAGAAGTGCTGTGTATTTAAGCGCAGACCTCCTACGGTGAGGCATTTGCGCGCATTAAGCGCAGGTTTTGCCCGGCGAGAAGTGCTGTGTATTTAAGCGCAGACCTCCTACGGTGGGGCATTTGCGCGCGTTTAGCGCAGGTTTTGCCCGGCGAGAAGTGCTGTGTATTTAAGCGCAGACCTCCTATGGTGGGGCATTTGCGCGCATTAAGCGCAGGCTCTCTGCGATGGGACTGTTTCTGCGGCCGCCCGGTCAGAAAAGAAAAGCAAGGAGGTCAAAGCATGAGAAAAAGTTCAAAAAGATCGCTCAGTTTCCTGCTGGCGGCGTCTCTGGTGTGCACCATGGCGCCGACGGGAAATGCAAGCGCATCTGCAGCGGCCGGCACAGGAGCTGATGGCATTGTAAGGCAGCTGCAGGAAAGAAAGACAGCCGGAGAAACAGAAGGAATTTTTGGCAGGGTCATCGAAGAAGTAACTGGGGAACGCGCTAAGACACACAAGTGGTCATTTAACGCTGCGACGGGAGTCCTGACGATCAGTCTGGCCGACGCCCTGGCGGACGTGAAAGACATGCCGGATTATGCGAAGGGGGATGAGACCCCATGGGATCCTTATAAGGATCAGATTAAAAAAGTAGTGTTTGAAAAAGGCGTGACAAAGGTTGGAGATTATTCTTTTGACAATTATCCGGAGCTGAAAGAGGCGGAAGCTGCAGAAGGCAGTATCACAAAAGTAGGAAGAAGCGCTTTTCAGTCATCCGGACTGGAAAAGATAACCGGATTTGGCCAGGTTGAAGAATACGCGACATATAGCTTTAAGGACAGCAAGCTTTCCGGCAGCATGGACTTACAGAACGCCAACAAATTTGGGATTGGAGTATTTAGCAATACGAAGATCACGAGCGTTACGGCAAACAATCTGAGCGAGATCACAACAGATGAAGTGTTTCTGAATTGTACAGAGTTGCAGTCTGTTACGATGGAAAATCTGACACAGATTACCGGAGGTAAAGATTTCGCCGGGTGTACGGCGCTTCGCACGATTGCGATGCCGCAGCTGGCGACAATAACCGGTTCAGAAACTTTTAGAAGCTGTAGTGCGCTAGTAAATATTGAGCTGAAAGAATTGAAGACGGCTTCTGGCAAGAATATATTTACGGAGTGCAGTTCTTTACAATCGATAGATTTTCCAAATCTTACGAAGGCGGGGAACTATTTTCTGCAAAAAGCCTATGCTTTAAAAGAAATCACCCTTCCGGCAGCAACAAGTTTGGGGCAATATGCATTTGACAGCGATGCTTCCCTGGAAAAGGTGAGCCTGCCGGCTATGCAATCAGTGGAAAATGGCATGAATACCGGAGTATTTAGGTATTGTTACAATTTGATGGAAGTGGATATGCCGATTGTAACAGATTTTTCTCCGAGTGCAGCCTTTCTCGAGGGATGTGCCGGCATGGTCAGCGTAGAGATGGGCGAACAGATTACTACGGTTGGAAAAAACTCGATAGCAGTATTTCCGAGGTGCGATTCTCTAAAAAGGATTTACGTAAAAGGAGAGCTGACAAAGAACGTAAGCTATCGTTTTCTGCAGGATAACAGGACATATGGCGAGTCCTATTTACAGGGTGTTACGATTTATGTAAAAAATGAGTCAGAGAAAAGTAAATGGTCGCAGGTAGCAGACAAAGCAAAGGCAAACATTGTCGCAGTGGACGGTGATTTTAGCCAGTTGAAAAAGGAACCCCGCCTGCGGATCACGCAGGAAAATTATGCGGGAACTTCTCCGGTATCCCCGGTGGTAACGGAAAATACTGCTGTGACGGCAAGCGGGCAGAGTGTGGCGCCGTCTTTCCGTTATTATAAAAAGTCGTCGGAAAATGGAAAATATTTTGAGCCGGTCGATCCAGACAATCCGGAGCAGATTCCAACAAAGGCGGGGGATTATTTTGTGCAGGCGCATACGGAGGAGACAGACGCCTGCTTTGATACCACGAGCAATTATGTGCCATTTTCCGTATACGGTGAATTGGAATATGAGGGCTGGAGCTTCAACAATGCGACAAACGTCCTCACAATCAAGGATGGATCCCTTTTGGAATCAGATTATACGAAGGACAATGTTCCATGGAAAGAGTATCGTTCTCTTATAGAAGAAGTGAATTTCGCAGAAGGAGTCTCCGTCACAAAAATCCCGGCATATTGTTTTTATAATATGTCAAAAGTAAAAACAATCCCAATCCCAAATACATTGGAGTCAGTGGGAGAGTCAGCATTTTTGGGATGTGTTCAGTGGGAGTACAGCACTCCGCTGACAATAAAAGCAATCGGGACAGGTGCGTTTGAGCGTTGTACAAAGGTTGCGGCGCCGATCACATTTGCAGATGGGATAGAGGAGATTCCAGATTCTGCACTGATAGGATGCAGCAGTATTCCATCTGTCAGCATTCCATCCAGCGTGACTAAGATTGGAAAATCAGCATTTAACAACTGCGATAAAGTTGTTTTATTAAAGCTTCCGAACGGCTTGAAACAGATTGGGGTAAGTGCATTTGAAGGCATGGATTCCCTGCAGTCGATCAAACTGCCGGAAGGCCTGCAGGAAATGGGCGCAAGGGCGCTGATGGACTGTAAAAAGCTGGAGTCTGTGGAGATCCCGGCAAGCTTGAAAGTGCTGGAGTATTCTATGTTCAAGGGGGAGAGCAGCTTAAAGACGATCTGCATCCCGGCGACTGTCGCGACA
>CANQCD010000182.1 GCA_947589455.1 uncultured Lachnospiraceae bacterium
TCTCTGGCTTGCTTGGAATCCGCAGTTTCACACGCTTTTTCATGTTCTGTCAATGTTGTCAGTAATGGGTCGCCCTCCCGTATCCTCAAAGTCCTTCTGATCTCTTTCGGGATGACTACCCGCCCCAGATCGTCAATACGGCGTACAATTCCTGTTGCTTTCATTGATACTTCCTCCGTCACTTTTATTTTTATCTTCCAATACTTCGTGAAATTGGCTATGGAAATAGTATCTGTAAAAAAAACAATAATATGCAGTGCCCGACAGGATTGCCAGATTGTTTTAAGATACCGATAACTGCAATAAAAACAGAGTTTTGCAATATGTTCCCTCTGAAACTCCCATTTTTTTACAAACTGCTTTTTAACAACAAGCTTCACAATCCCAGCGGAAGGTCAAACTGCTTTTTAACAACAAGCTTCGCAATCCTGGCGGAAGGTCAATAATAAGGGAAAAACCAGCGTTTTGCCAGGTGCTGCACTACATTGCAAAGCCCTCCTATCCCATTAAAAAAAGTGTCTTCGACACTTTTTTATGATTATGCATTCAGCGGATAATAGCGCTGTATCAGCCGTTTTTCAAATTCATCCCTCGTCAGCGGTTTATCGAACAGATACCCCTGCGCGAAGTCACTGTTCAAATCTTTCATATATTCTAATTCTCTTTCCGTCTCAATCCCCTCTGAAACAATCGTCATCCCAAGTTCATGAGCCATGCTGATAATGTTTTTGATCACCGCACGTTTGCGCTCATCGTCATTGCTGCCGTTATCTAAAAAAGATGGGGCAACCAGCAAAGATATTGGCTCGCCCCGCTTTAAATCTGTCAAAAAACGACTGGTATCATCTCGAAACTCCCTCGCATTGTGATGGCAATTCGTAAGACACCTGCCACAGTGCAGACACTTATCATTATCTACATAAATATGATTCCCATTTTCCGTTTTGACCGAAACATTCGCACCAAGCACTGGACAGCCGGATATACAGCGATGACAGCCAACGCAATTACTGTTTGTATAAATTAACCCCTGGTTTAATTCCATTCTTTTCTTCTCCTGTCTTCTGGTATACCCACCATCGTTCTTTTCTTGTATTTTTTATCACAGCAAAACATCCGACTCCACCATTTGCTTTTATCTCCTCCGAAAAACCGGGATATTCTCAATCGGAGCATCACACAGGATCGTTTGATTTCCTACATACTCCTGTTTATCATATAAATTTTCCCATTTCCCTTTTGGGAGATAAACCTGCCTCTCAAATTTACCAGAATCTAAAACAGGCGCCACTAAATAGTCGCTTCCAAACATATACTGATCGGATAACCCCCAGCAAATATCGTCATCCGGAAATTCATAAAACATAGTACGCATTAACGGCGAGCCATTTGCGCTGGCTTCTCTCATCAAATTCTCAATATACGGTTTTAAAGAATTTCTCAACTCCAACTGCTTTTTCATTATTTCAAAAGCAGTTTCCCCAAAACTCCACAATTCATTTGGATGCCCCGTATACAGACTCCCGCCGCCATAATCTTTATCAGAAAGAGGCGGAATATCATGTGGTCCGCGATCTCCATGCATCCTGAGAACCGGAGAAAATACGGCAAATTCAAACCAGCGTAAAAGCAACTCCTGAAATGCAGGATCGGTCACATCATCTGTCATAAATCCGCCAATATCAGTCGTCCACCATGAAATTCCTGCCAGACCCATATTCAAACCTGCACTCAATTGATCCCGCAATGCTTCAAATGTGCTCGGCACATCTCCCGACCAAATTAGCGCAGACTGCTTCTGGCTGCCTGCCCATGCGCTTCGCACCAGATGAAGCATTTCCTTCTCTCGCCCCATCTGCGCAATGCCGTCGCAGAAAGCCTGCGTATACATTTGCGGATAGACATTTCCTACCTCCAGGGCACACCCTAATGCGTAACGGTAATTATCATAATCATACACGGCATAATCCGGTTCCGCATTATCCAGCCAGAACATATCAATTCCATAATCATAATAGTTCTTTTTACATTTTTCCCAAATAAATTCCCGCGCCTCCGGATTCGTAACATCAATTTCAAGACAATCCCCTTCAAAATCATATGTCTGTATACTGCCACGCTCCGTACGGATCAAAAAGCCACGTTCAAACATCTCCTCGAAATTTTCACTCTTTCTGTCTACAGACGGCCACACAGATACCATTACTTTAATCCCCATAGAATGCAGCTCGTCGCACATTGCTTTCGGATCTGGCCAATATTCCGCGTCAAAATGCCAATCTCCCTGTCTCGTCCAATGAAAAAAATCTATCACAATAACATCTAAAGGGATTTCAAGCTCATGGTACTTTCTTGCAACGCTCAATACCTCTTCTTGTGTGCGGTAACGCAGCTTACACTGCCAAAGTCCCAAAGTTCCTTCCGGAATCACAGGGGGACGTCCCGTCACCGCCGTATAATGCTCCACAAGCTCGCGCGGCTCCTCTCCAACAGTAATCCAATAATCCATCTCCTTTGTACACTCCGCAATCCACTCTGTATAATTTTTACCAAATGAAGCCTTTCCGACCGCTGGATTATTCCAGAGAAATCCATAACCCAAACTTGATACCGCAAATGGAATGGAAATCTGAGAATTGCGCTGCGCCAATTCTAATACACAGCCCTTCAAATCAAGATATGGCTGCTGATATTGTCCCATGCCAAAAATCCGTTCTCCATCATTGCTCTCAAAACGCACTGTCAGTTTATAATCACCGCCAATAATCGGTTTGTAATCACGTCCCACTATTTTTAAGCAGCGGCTTTCCTTGCTTTCTGTCCCAAAATAATTGCGGTAATATTCACGCAGAAAAAGTTTTCCGTCACGAAAGAACGAAAGTACGCCCGCTGCATTTACTTCCGCCTTGATTCTCCCATTTTGAATCGCCGCTGTGTCATTGGCATTGATCGTAACTACAATTTCATTGTCTGCATCCAATATTTTTTCACTTAACGCCCATGTACGACCAGTAAAATCCATATAACAAGTTGCCCTAACTCGGAGTGAATCCTTCCCCCATCCCTCAATACACAGAATCTCGTTCTTTTTCCGGATAATCAGCTTATTTTTTTCTTCATAAAAAATCATGATAGGCCTCCTTTTCTTATAATGCACTATTTTGACGTTTGCAAAACATTTCTTTCGCCCAGGATCGATATCCTATTTTGAATCGTTTCGCAATTACTATCATGCACTATTTTATCAGCCCTATCGCCGAAATAATATAATAATTCTCATAAAAAATAACATTATTTTAATCAGTCGGATAATCTTATCATTCATGCTCTCCCTGCTCTGTCGGCTGGAATGAAACGATACATCACAGGTGGCGCTGCCGATTTTCCTGGTAAAGCCTTTGCGCTTTTCCTGTGCCCGCTTGGTGCAGTCTGCTTTCCTCATTCTCTGCTTCTTTCCAAGTAAAAAAGACGGCTACAAACTTCACGTTCCTAACCGCCCCCTGCGCTGTGTTGCTATTTCGTTGTGATCGTAGTAGATATTGATTGGACAAACAGGACACTTTATGATTACTTTATGATTACTTTCTGATAATCAAAAGTTTATTTTCTCCCTTTTGAAACTCATATTCTGTTTTTACAATTTCAACTTTGTAGTCCTTTTTGAAATAATCTATAACCTTTTCGGTTAAAAACGTCTTATTAGCGTCTAAGTCCACAATCGGGAAAATCCTGAT
>CANQCD010000183.1 GCA_947589455.1 uncultured Lachnospiraceae bacterium
CTGGCAAAACCGCAGTTTTCTACTGCATCCTGCATCAGACGCATCAGGATTCGGTTAGAGCAGACGGCCTCTTTTCCTCCGCGCAGGATAGACGCATTACCGCTTTTGATACAAAGCGAGGCTGCATCTACCGTAACATTCGGCCTTGACTCATAAATGACGCCCACAACCCCCATCGGCGTCCTGACCTTCGTGATCTGCATTCCATTCGGCCGGACAGAACCCTCCAGCACTTCCCCGACCGGATCGTCTAAATTTACTAACTGCAGGCAGGCGTTGGCCATCCCATGGATCCTGTCTTCTGTCAGGCGAAGGCGGTCGACCATCACGTCTGTGATCCCATTGTCCCTGGCATTTGCAATGTCTTTCTCATTTTCCCTCAGAATCTCGGAGACGTTTCCCCGCAGAGTCTCTGCTATTTTCTCCAGTATCTCGTTCTTTTCTATCGTAGAAGCAGCTGCGATCTTTCCTTTCGCCGCTGCTGCCTTCCTGCCTAATTCATCAATATATCCCACAATAAACCTCCTGTCTTAAATCCTTTTACTACATGCAAGGGCAAGGGAACCTGCCCCGATATGGCAGCTGATGCTGAGAGACAGCGGATGGATGACAACCTTCTTTACGCCAAACCGCTCTTTGACAGCATCTGCAAACTCTGCTGCCGCATCTGCGTTATTCGAATGCGCCACGGCAAAATGAACCTGTTCCTTCTCACCCCCAAACCGCTTTTCCACATCGCTTTCAACCGCGTCCATCATCTTTCCCACCCCCTGCTTTTTTGTCCGGGCAACAGAAAAAGCATCTAACTTCTCCCCCTGTATCTGAAGTACCGGTTTTAAGCGCAGCGCAGAGCCAAGCGCAGCGGCGGCGGGCGTGATCCTGCCGCCTTTTTTCAAATATTTTAAAGTATCCAGCATAATATAAATACTGGAGTCGTACTTTACTGCCTCTAAAAACTCTTTGATCTCAAGCGCCGTCATGCCCCTTCGCACAAGCTCCAGCGCATCCAGCACAGACTGATACTGCGTGACAGAAATCCGCTGATTGTCTACAACCTGCACTGCGCCATTATAATCCTGCGCAAGCATCATGGCAGTCTCACAGGAGCCTGATAAACCGCTGGACATCGGAATATATACGACGCTTTCATTCTCTTCTAACAATCTGTCCCACGCATCGAGGATTTTCTCCGGGGACGGCTGGGAAGTTGCAATCTCTACATCCCCCTCCAGCCTTTGATAAAACTCTTCCTGTGTTAAATTGATATCCTCAAAATATGTTTCCCCGTCAATCACAAAAGGCATCGGCAATACTTTAATCCCCAGCTTCTCCGCTTCAATCTGGGTAATCCCACTGTTGCTGTCTGTCATAATCGCAATTTTACTCATATTCACCTCTCGGAAATACAATATTTTTGAATCCGCCGGTTTTCAAGCAAAAAAGCCCGGCAATCATTCCTTATTATAAACGAATCTGTACGGAAATACAACTCTAACCGCTATCCATATAAGGAATTGCAAGAAACTTTCTCTTGCGTCCTCTCTGTCTGCGTAGTATGATATTGTTACTGTGGCAGCCATTTTCCACAGGATGGAAACCGGCTGCGGGCGGGAGCGGGAAATCGTTCCTGCAAAAAAAGCAGAAAGACCGTCGTTTGGATACTGCAAAAAACACAAAAATACACCAACAGGAATGAGGATCATTATGCACCGTTTTTTAAGAGCTGTCGGTTTCAGCCACATCGAAAACCGGAATGAACTTGAATCAATACTCGGAAAGATCATGCAGCAGCCGGACAAAAAGAGAAATATCCGGCTCTCTCCAAAATGCAATTATACAGAATTTTCCATGGAGTTTGGCAGCCAGATTGGCATTACCCTCCGTGGTGAATATGATGAAAAAGGCTTTTTTTATATGTCCCACTACTTTCCCTATTGCGAAAGCCGTCTGATCACGTCAGACGAAGACGTGATCGTCAACAAGCGCGTTGATACAAACGCTTATACCGGCATGTGCGACGACCTGCGCCTTGGCATTTCCATGATTTTTTATCTCCAGAACGCCATCGACTATCTGGAGCTCCACTGCGCCGACAACACCCCGCGCAAAGCAAAGCTGACTCTGTCCGGGCTCGCATTAAACGGGACTATCATTTTAGGGGTATACCACGATCTGGCGTCTGATGCACTGCACGAAAAAAAAGTACGCCGCCGCAGCAGCCTGATCGCCAGGGCAAAGAACGGCGACCAGAATGCGATTGACGACCTGACCATCGAGGACATTGATACCTCATCCCAAATCCGCGGCCGCATCCAGACTGAGGATTTATATTCTGTCGTAGAGACAAGCTTTATTCCATATGGCTCTGAATCCGACAACTACTCTGTCCTCGGAACAATCGTAAACTGGTCCATTGTCCGGAATACGATGACTGGCGAAGAAGTCTGTCAGATGCTGATCAACTGCAATGATATCCTGATCACCGTATGCATCAACAAAAAAGACCTGCTCGGCGAACCGATGATCGGCCGGCGCTTTAAAGGCATTATCTGGATGCAGGGACACGCTGATTTTGTCACCGCCTGACGCAAAAGACGCTCTTTCCTCTTATCAGCGGTTCTTGTTGTGCTTCTGGCAGACTTCACCGGTTGGCAGATAATTTTCTACCACATACGGAGAATCTTTTGTCAGACCGCTCTCCTTTTTCTGCAGAAGCACGATCTGCACCGTCTCTTTTTTCGGACAATTCTCCCCCGCCAGTTCGCCGCTCGACAGGCAGATGCGAAACTTCACATGGCAATTACAGCTTTTCTTCGGCTCCGTCCCCTTTGAAAAATATTCTTCCGCCACGGCAGAGCCGCCTTCCGCCTCACTGCACAAACCATCTACGGCCAGATTGCCGCACTTGGTACAAATCTTGCGGGATACAATCCCATCCGGGGCAGAAAATGTCCCTTCCCGATATCCCGACATATCATGTACCTGCTCCATAATATCTTTCCAGATAACCTGATAATCTCCCGTCTTTTTCATCGGCGTCTCCTCTTCCTCGCCAATCCAAAGACCTGCCGTATAATACGGCGTATACCCCTGATACCAATAATCCGTCTTTTCTTCTGTGACGCACGCTCTCCCTGCCTGCGCCACCTTCAGGCGGTCGAATTTTGACTTTTTCCCCGCCCTGGTGTCTGTGACCCCCTGCATGGCGCTTGTCAAAAGCCACGCTGTCGACTCTTTCATAACGCGGGTCGGCTGTACCTCATTTTCCAGCAGGCAGTTTCCGTCACGGTCTAAAATCTTAGTGTAAAACCGCGGCTTCTGATAGACGCCCTGATTGGCAATCGCCGCATAAGCTGCCGTCATTTTTAGGTTCGCTACCCCCTCTGTCTGCTCGCCGGTAGAAAGGATCAGCGCAACATCCTCCTTTTCCTCACTGTCTTCCCCCTGCGCTGTCCCGGCGATATCGTCAATGCCCAGCCGCTCTAAATAATTCTGCCCTGTCTGCGCGGACACCTGCTGCATCGTTTTTAGCGCCGGCGCCTTCCTCGCATGGACAATGGCGTCCCGCAGGCCAGTCAGCCCCTGATACTGGTATCTTCCATTGCTGGCGGCATAAAAATTGCCATTGGTATCGTCCTGGACGCTTCCTAACGTCATGCCCGCCGTGTCAAGCGCCGGAAGATACACTGACAGAACGCCAAGCGCCGCGCCCGGCTGGCGTTCCAGCG
>CANQCD010000184.1 GCA_947589455.1 uncultured Lachnospiraceae bacterium
AATTCTTGTTACATTTTCGCCAATAGTTACGCTGGTTATGGTTTCGTTATATTCAAACGCCTCGTCCCCAATTTCTACTACTTTGATTTTTTTGCCATTATAAACTACTTCTGACGGTATCGTAAGCTCTGTCTCCTCCCCGGCATAACCGGTAATAGCTGCCACCGCAGCCGCATCCTCACCAGACACGGTATAAGTAAAATTTGTCGCCTCATCTGTATAACTTTCTGCCATGGAAATGCTGCTGCCAGCCCCAGAAAGCGCCTTCTCATCTTGTCCCATTTTCAGGACATTGCTTTCCCCGGATCCCATCATACTCCCGGCAGCAGACACAGTCCCACTTTCCCCGCCAGCCCCAAACAAAGAAAATATCATACTGCAGGAAAGAACTATGCTGATTCCAGTCCTCCGCCCTGCGCTTCCCTTTTTGGAAATGATTCCCTGTCTATTTATCAATCTCATGAATACCTCCTTTTCGGCGCAGCAGCAAAAACACTGCTGCCGCGCCCGTTAGTCGAAACCCTTCCTCAGCCGATTTCCTTCCGTTAGTCGACTCTTCGACTTATTTCTTACCTGACTTTGGCAGCCTTCACTTTGCTATAGCTTCCGTAATACTTCTTGCCCTTCACCGTCTTATAGGCGCGGACTTTTACAAAATATTTCTTTTTGCTCTTTAGCTTTTTGACTGTCACCTTCACAGTCTTTGGATTCTTGACCGTCACTGTCTTTTTGCCCTTCTTAAACTTTTTATCAAGGCTGACAACCACCTGATATCCCGTTGCGCCGGACACCTTCTTCCACTCTGCCGTAACAGTCTTTTTCTTAGTCGATTTTACTTTTTTAAGCGTCGCCTTCTTTACAGATATCTTCTTCTGACTGTTATTTTTATCCGCTTTGTCTTTGCCGCCCGGCGCTGGCGTACCGCTTGGCGCTGCGCTGGCATCCGTCCCCGGCGCTGCCGTTCCATTTGGCTCTTTGCCTGCGTCCGTTCCCGGCGCCGCCGTTCCGTTTGGCGCTGTGCTCACATCTGTCCCCGGCGCTGCCGTTTTGTTTGGCGCTGCGCTGGCGTCCGTCCCCGGCGCTGGCGTGCTGTTCGGCTCTGTGCTGGCGTCTGTCCCCGGCTCTTCCGTTCCGTTTGGCGTTGCGCTGGCATTCGCCTCCGGCGCTTCCGTGCTGTTTGGCGCAGTGGTAGCATCTGTCCCCGGTGACAGGCTTTCCTCCGGTTCATCCGTTGGTTCTGGCGGCAAACTCGGCTCTGGCGGAAGCGTCGGCTCTTCCGTTGCCGCCGGGTCTATTGTCACAGATATTGGCAAAACCTGATCAATGCCAGAAAGCGTCACAATATGTATTTTCGTTTCCCCTGCTTTGACCGCTGTTACCGTGCCATCCTGACTGACTGTTGCAACCTTTTCATTCTCACTGAACCAGTGCAGCTTTTCTGTTGCTTCTGCCGGGGCAACGACCGCCGGTGCGCTGACACTCTGGCCTGCCTGGATTCGAAGCAGATTTTCTGAAAATTCCACACTGTCCACGTTAATAACCTCTTCGCCCGGATCAATATCAAGCACAGCGTCCTTGATTTCCAGCACAATCGTGACCGTGTTGGTTCCTTCTACATAGGAATCTTCCGGAAAATCATAACCCTGTGTCGCCGTTGTCATGCCTTTTACATGATGAGCCTCCGGCGCCCACGCATTGATCAGGCAGATGTCAAGCTTTCCATCTTTTGACGTTGCTTTGTCATACGGATATTCTGTCTGATCTAATTCCATCTCCGTGTCATTAAATTTAAAAGATTTGATCACGAATGTTGCACTCTTTAAATTTGATTCGTCTATCGTCCCATTTTGTACTGCAACATCTTTGATAAACAGGGTGCGGATTGGCTTAAACTGCTCTGCAGAAGCTTGCACCGTAAAAGTCTCCGTCTTTGATCCGTTTTCTGCAATCTCCAGATAATTTTTCCCGGATAATGTCTGCCAACTGCTCCCCTGCCCATAGAATCCCGCCATAAATGTCTTCGGCGGCGTTACTTCCACAGTGCAGTAGTCAAATGCGCCGCCCGGCGTCCGTGCAACGATCAGGCAGGTTCCGAGACCGCGGACAGATACTTTTCCTTTCCAGTCAACGGTTGCCACACTGTCATCTGTACTCTGCCAGACAATGGAATCCCCTGCCTCTGCAGGCGTCAGCGTTGCGTTAAGCTGTCCGCTGGCAGTGTTTAAATCCATGCTGAGACTGTCTTTGTCGATATCGATCGCTGTCGCTTCCCCTTTTTCATCCGTATTATAAACGGTCATAATAGCCTTTATGATGTCTGACTGCGTCACCTCGCCAACTCCGCGGAATCCCAATTCTTTATCCTTGGAAGCCCCTCTGGAAAACAGCGCATATCCAAAATCACCATTCCAGCCATTGTCCCAGTACATCGGCACACAGCCATTCTGCTTCGCCGCTGCACAAAGTTTCCATACAAAATAAGAACGATACTCTGCATTTTTCGGATCGGCGTCCCCGGCTGCTGCCACGCCGCTGTCCTCTTTTTTCGATTTATCAATAGCGCCATATTCGCCGATCACAACAGGGAATCCCTCATCGACAAACCTTGCTTTTATCTTTGCAAAAGCAGTTTCCATTTCATTTTCACTGCCGTAACCCACGCTCTTGTCCGGATCTGCATCACTGCCCCACTGAGTCTGCTTGTAATCCTCCTGTCCACAAAATTCCCAGGGCGTGTAGTAGTGCACGGAAATCATGATACGCTTCTCATTCTCCGGAATCTCCGCACTGCGGTTATTGTCCTCCGGAATCTGAAAGCCATATCCATCTAACGTATAATCAATGTTTGTGTTACAACCAGGGATCAGAAGCCAGCGCTTTTCATTATTCCCGCCAGTTTTTCTTACCGTGTCCACAAAAATCTGGTTATAAGCATTGATGTTTTCATATGCTTTCTTCACATCTGCCGCAGATTTTGCATCCGCTCCCACCTCATTCATAGATTCAAAAATCATATGGTGGTCATAATCACGGAACCGCTCGGCAATCTGCCTCCAAACAGCCTCGTATTTCTTTTTGATATCATCCTGTCCACTCTTCATCGGCAAAAGCCAGCCGCCGGTAACAGTAGAATAGCCGTCCCCATGAATATTCATCACCACATAGAGGTTATACTTGATCGCCCAATCAACAACTTCCTGAATGCGATCCAGCCATTCTGTGTCAATCTTGTAATTTGGCGCAGTGCCAATTTTAGACAAATACGATACCGGAATCCGAATCGACCGGAATCCCTGATTTTTTACCGCACGGATTAATTTTTCAGAAATCTTCACGCCAGTCCATGCAGACTCCGACGGCGTGCCATTAGAAGACGCCTCCAACTGGTTTCCAAGATTCCAGCCCGCACCCATTGCTTCCGTAATCTGCTTCCGATTCAAATCTATAAAACCGCTTCCACTTCCCTCTGCCTGTACTACAGACGCCGGAATAAAACCCGTCCCCAGCCCCACTGCCAGCGCAAGAGAAAGAAGCAAAGACCAAAAAATTCTGCGTTTCCTGCTCATTTCCATTCTCCTTCCTTAAAAAAATAAAAAACAAACCTCTTCCCTGTGCCAATCCGGCACATCCCATTCCCCACCAACCCCACATTAGCATCAAGGCAAAACCAGTCTTGCCCCCAGTCTCACCCATCCAGAAAAAAAGCGGTG
>CANQCD010000185.1 GCA_947589455.1 uncultured Lachnospiraceae bacterium
CTTCCTTCCGGTGCGGCTGTCGAGTTTCCATCCGGCGCGGCTGTCGAACTTCCGTCCGGCGCGGCTGTCGAACTTCCATCCGGTGCGGCTGTCGAGCTTCCGTCCGGTGTTTCTTCCGGCAATTCCCCGGCAGTAAATACGGCAACTTCCCCCAGCGAACATGGATTTGTCCCATCGTTAATAAATTTGATATACCGGCAGGATGCCGCGGACTCATCTAAAATTTCTTCACGGTAAATATAACTGTAATTATATGGAGAAATTTTTCGCCCGATATCGGATATCTTCGTCCATGTCTCCCCATCCCTGGAAGTATACACGGAACCATTTTCTATATATTCTATCGTATTATTTGCGTAAGCGGCAAACCCAATCATATCAAAAGTGATTTCCTGTCCCAGATCGACGATCAATTCACTCATCTTTTTCATATAAGAATATCCGTTTTCAAATTTCCCATCGATCAGTTTTTCTAACTGCTCTGTAAGGATACTGTCTGCCGGCAATTCTACCGGGATTTCAGCCTTTTTGACTACTCTGTCTTCCGGTGCGCAAACCCCTGTCAAAACGTAAGTTGTAATGGAATTTCCTTTTACGTCTGCCGTGATTTTTTTATTTTCCAAATCGACAGAAGCAGTCCCTTCTTCCGAAATATCAGCCCAGTTTTCTCCATCCGACAGGGCGCCGCTGGTGCGGATCACCTGAAGCTGCGCATCAGAAGAAATATCCCCGAAACGGCTTAGATCGACAGAATATGTAGTGTCCTGCGCACTGTTGTTTGCAGCCACTAATACAAACGTATCCGTATTCTTGTCATACGCCGCTATATTGTCTCCGGCTGTGGAGAGGAGAGTATAGCCCGGACGGATATACCGGGAATATTGTCCATATGCATAATATTTTTTGGTAAGCAGGATCTTTTTCTCGTTGTGGTCGGCAACTGCAATACCCCAGAATCCATTAGAATCCAGACTCTGACGTTCTGTTTCGTCAAATGTATCCCTGTCAAATTTGTTGTTCGCATCTACATGGATATCTACGGCGTCCCACATGATCCAGGCAGAAGGAAGAAGGCTGTTTAACTGTGAGGATATATTATTTCCTAATCCTAATGCGCCTGTCATCTCACCGGCATCTTCTCCGCCTTTTGTCGTGCCGTCCATCTCCGACATCCAGAGATCTTTGTTCTCTGACATGGCAAGCGTACGCAAATCCGTCGGTTTAGATACGCTATAAGTATGTGTATCAATTCTGTTTAATACATCTTTTGCTTCCTGCGTCAATGCATTATAACTGTTCCATGCCGTACCTGTGCCAGATTCGTCTGTGCCGGCATAAACAAGATCTGTTAATCCCGCTTCTTCCGCCTGCTGCTGCAGCGCAAGGATCACATTGGATTGCTCCTCGCCCGGATATACTACGCATCCTTCCTGCTTGGCGCTATTTGCAGCCCAGTTGCTGTTTGGCTCATTCATCCCTTCCAGACTTTGGATTGGAAAGCCTTCATCCAACAGATGTTTTGTCACATCCGTCAAATATTTTGCAAAAGCATGATAGCTGTCTGTCCTGAGATTGCTCTTCCCGCTTTCTCCTCCAGAAGAACAGCCGCTGTTTGTCATAAAATATGGCGGCGAATTAGAAAACGCTTCTGCAATAAAATCACTTCCAGCCTCTTCCATCGCAGCCCTTAACACATTTAATTGGTTCGCATCCGCCTCCCAGTCATAATTCCAGGCATATCCGCACTCCAGATCATACTGGTCAAACCCCTCTGCCTCATCCTCTGAAGAAATCTTTGTAATATCCTTTGCGTATCCCGGAACAATAGAATCGGAACGCTGGATATGATCGTGTCCCGGAGCGTCGCCGCCGCCGATATTATAGCGGCCGATCGTCATTCCAAGCCCCTCTTCCGTATTATAAAAATATTTTGCAGCCTGCGACGTCAGCTCCTCATCATAACCAACACGGTTTGCCCACCAGCACAGAGAAGTTCCCCACCCCTGAAACTCTCCCCAGCCGTCGCCGTCCGTATCATTAAATACAGAACGAGCCTCCGGCTCTATTTTCAGTCTCACTGCTGCATCATCAGCGGCAAGAGATACCGTTCCCCTGTCAAAAACAAGAGTACCTGTCCCCGCAGCAGATAATGTCAAAGCCAGCGCTGTAATTACTGATAGTGATCCTTTCAGCAATTTCTTGTTCTTCATAAACATTCTCCTTCCTTTCCATTCCGTGGCTGCTTATTGTCTTTTAGCTCCTACAAACACAAACAAATGCATCCCACTACTCTGGATTCACACTCGTATATCCCTTTTATTCTAACATAACGCACATAATATCAACATATCCCAAAGCTCCACTTTCTTATCTTTTAGCGACTTTCCTTTCAGCAACTGTATCCTTCAGGTAACTGCAAAACGCTTCATAATAATGTATTGCTGCAAAACAATTCATGATAACGTATTGCTGCAAAATAATTCAGGATAGTGTATTGCTGTGAAACAATTCATGATAATGTATTGCTGCAAAATAATTCAGGATAGTGTATTGCTGCAAAATAATTCAGGATAGTGTATTGCTGCAAAATAATTCAGGATAGTGTATTGCTGCGAAACAATTCATAATAGTGTATTGCTGCAAAACGATCCATAATAATGTATTGTTGCGAAACAATTCATGATAATGTATTGCACTGTGCAAGATACCCAAAAACCATAAGCAGGCATCGCAGACCCGCTGGTATTTTAAATTAACGGGAAACAGCGGTATTTTGACACATATTTTTTATGATTTCCCATATATTATAAATAATAATTGAAATGAAACGGAAGAATATCCATGAAGCAAACTCATCTGCAAAAATATATGATCACAGGCGTCTTTTTTGTATCCATTATTGGAACCCTCTCACATTTTGTCTATGAATGGTCGGGTGAAAATTTTTTTCTGGGGCTCTTTTTCCCTGTCAATGAATCTACATGGGAGCATATGAAAATGCTGTTTTTCCCAATGCTCCTTTACAGTACGCTCGCAGGAACGCAGCTAAAAAGAGAAAATCCCTGCCTTCGGTTTGGGATGCTTGCGGGTATTCTCGCCGGCACCGCCCTGATCCCAATATTTTTTTATACATATTCGGGTATTTTGGGCTTTTATACGACATTTTTGGATGTTGTGATTTTTTATCTCAGCATTATCTGCGCATTTTATCTGGCATACCATCTGACAAAATCCTGTAAAAACAAAAAGTATTTCCTTCCACTCAGCATAGCGGCAGGCGTTGTGTTTATCCTGTTTTTGATTTTTACCTATCTGCCGCCGGAATTAGGGATTTTTGCACAGCCATAAAATAAAAATACTGTCTAAAAAAGGCAAAGCCAGCGTTTTTCCCTTGTACTCCACTACATTTCAAATATCCCGTAAAAAAACTCCCCTAACCCTGTTTTAAGGATTAGAGGAGTTTTTCAGAAATCTCTTTCTGCCGACGTGAGGCTTCCTGCTTCATGGCTGCCTCTTTCTGCCGACGTGAAGCTTTCCGTTTTGCGGCTGCCTCTTTTTGCCGACGTGAAGCTTCCTGCTTCGCAGAAATATCCTTATTTTACGACTGCTTTTTTCGCGCCTCTTGCCCGAAGTATCTTTTGATATGTTTTCTTTACTTTCTTTGGCGCTTTTGCCGCTGG
>CANQCD010000186.1 GCA_947589455.1 uncultured Lachnospiraceae bacterium
GACTATATCATCCGCTACTGCCCCACTATGAAAAAAGCAAAGGAACAGGGGGCGGCAAACGACGCATTCTATAAAGAAACCATGCAAAAAAACAGGGAATTGCTCGATGAAATCCTCCTGACGCTGATCCAAAAGAAAAAAGGCATCGAATGCAATACCGCCGGTTTTCGCTATGGAATGGGACATCCAAACCCTCATGGCGCCCTGCTCCAACGCTACCATGAATTAGGGGGGACAATCCTCACTATCGGTTCCGACGCCCACAAAACGGCGCATCTGGCCTGTGATTTTGAAAAGCTCCCCGCCCTGCTGTCGCAGTGCGGCTTCACCTCCTATACGGAATTTCACGGCAGAAAACCAGTAGAAATCCCACTCCAGCCATAGCCAGCCATCTACCGCTTATAAAAATCTACCGGCAGCAAACACCAGCAAAAATCCCGCTCCAGCCATAGCCAGCCATCTACCGCTTTCTGTACTCATCCGAAAATTCCCTCAGCTGCGCTACCAGCTGCCGCAGACGCTTTACCAGAAACACCATCTCCTCCATCGTATTTTCCGGTCCCAATGTGATGCGCACCGTCCCCCGCGCCCATTCCTCAGAAAGCCCAATCCCTTTTAAGACATGGGAGACTGCCTTATCCCCCGAAGAACAGGCAGAACCGGCAGAAACATAGATCGCTTCCATATCCAAAAGAAAGATTAACGTCTCCCCCTCTACAAACCGGAAACTGACATTGACATTGCCATCCAGCCGGTTGCGCAGAGATCCATTAATACGGCAATAAGGGATTTCTTTTGGAATCTCCTCGATCAGAAAATTCCGCATTGCCCGCACCTTTTCCCTGTCTTCCGGACGTCTCATTTCTCCCAGGGATACTGCTTTTCCCATCCCCACGATACCTGCTACATTCTCCGTTCCAGACCGGCGCTTCCTCTCCTGTCCGCCTCCATGCAGGAGCGGTTCAATCGCAATGCCATTCCTGACATATAAAAAACCAATCCCTTTGGGTCCGCAAAATTTATGCGCGCTGGCGCTGAGCAGATCAATCCCTGACTTTTCTACGTCAATCTCCTGATGGACATAAGCCTGCACTGCATCCGTGTGGAACAAGACGCCGCGGCGCTTTGCAATCCGCGCAAGCTTCGCAATCGGCTGAACCGTTCCAATCTCATTATTGGCATACATGATGCTGATAAGGACTGTATCCGGACGGATCGCCTGTTCCAATGCCTCCGGTGCAACACTCCCCTCTTCGTCCACTGGAAGATACGTGATCTCGTATCCCCTGGACGCCAGATATTCACAGGTATGAAGCACGGCATGATGCTCAATACAGGAAGTTATAATGTGATTCCCTTTTTTCTTCATGCTCTCTGCAGCGCCGACAATAGCCCAGTTATCCGCTTCCGTCCCCCCGCTGGTAAAATAGATTTCCTCCGGCCGGCAGTGAAGGCTGTCTGCGATCCGCGACCGTGCTTTCTCTACCATCGCCCTTGCATCCGTCCCAAATTCATAAGCAGAAGAAGGATTCGCAAACAATTCCCCCAAATATGGCAACATCTGCTCAATCACTTCCGGAGCAGCCGCCGTCGTTGCCGCATGGTCCAAATAAAGCATTCCTCTCACCTCCGTATCGCTCTTACATTCTTCCGTCCTCTTTCAGTATATGTATCAACCGTTTTTTGGTGCTGACTGGAATATCCAAATCATTCCGCACATATTATATAGATAGTTTCCGGGCTTTTGCAAAAGGAGTTTCATATGAAATTAATTCAAAATAAACTGATCCAGGGTACCCTGCTTTTAACCATCGCCGGCTTTATTACGAGAATCATCGGCTTTGCATACCGGATTTTTCTGTCAGATGTGCTCGGCGCCAAGCTGCTTGGCGTCTACCAGCTTGTATTTCCCGTATACAGCATCTGTTTTACCATCTATGCAGCCGGCATACAGACTGCGATTTCCCAGCTCATCGCCTCCAGCATCGAACGCCCGGACTGCAAAAAAGAACGCGATATTTTCATTATGAAATGCGGCATGGTTATCTCCACCGGACTTGCGCTCCTACTGACCGCCGCCGTCTATCTGTTTGCAGAGCCAATCTCCCATTACCTGCTTTTAGAAGAGGCATGTGCGCCCTACCTTCGGATCCTGTGTATCCTCTTTATCCCCTGTGGCATCACTTCCTGCATTAACGGTTATTTCTATGGAAAAAAAGACGCCAGGGTTCCTGCCATGACGCAGATTGTGGAACAGCTGGCGAGAGTCTCTTCCGTTGCCCTTCTCTGTATGCTTCTGTCCGCTGCATCTGAGACAGGATGCCGCCTCGCCGTGCTGGGACTTGTCATCGGCGAAACAACCTCCAGCCTATATAACTGTTTCTGTCTGTGGAGAGAATTACATACGCGCGATTCCGCCAAAAAAGACCTGCCACTCTTCAAAAAAACATTCCAAAAACAAACGTCTGGCAGTTATCAAAAAGGCGCGAAAACCGCCCGCACAAGGCGGGACAATTCCTGTCCAAAAATCGGGACAGATTCGGCAAAATTGATAAAGAATCTCCTCTTTCTGGCATTCACGCTGACTGTCACCAAGCTGGTGATTTCTTCACTGCACAGCATTGAGTCTGTTTTCATCCCAGCCGCCCTCAAAGACTTTGGCTGTTCTGCCAGGGAAGCGCTTGGAACTTATGGCGTGTTGTCCGGCATTTCCATGCCTTTTATCCTGTTTCCGTCTACCGTTACTAATTCCTTTGCCGTGATGCTCCTTCCGGCGATCGCCCAGGCGCAGGCAGAAAAAAGAGAGGATACCATACAAAAATATGTCACCCTCTCCAGCAAATACTGCCTGCTGATCGGCTATCTGTTCACCTGTATTTTTCTGCTGTTTGGCAGAGATTTTGGAACCTGGCTGTTCCACAGTCCGGAAGCCGGGCTCTATATCTATCTGCTCTCCTGGCTCTGTCCTTTTTTGTACCTGTCAACTACTTTTACCAGCATTATCAACGGTCTGGGACAGACCCAGCTCACTTTTTTGATCACAACAGCCTGCCTCGCCGTCAAAATCTACTTCCTGGTCGTCCTCGTGCCAAAATCCGGAATCCAGGCATACCTGATCGGCTCCCTGATCAGCCAGATCATCATGACATTGTTAGAAGGAATCTATCTGCGAAAATACTTAAAAATCTCATACGGAAGCTTCTTTATCATCCCCGGCATCTCACTGGGGCTTCTCGGACTGTGCATCCATAAAGTATACCTGACCGTTCCTGTCCCAAAAAACGGACTGTCTATGTCCGCTCTGATATTCGCATCCTGCCTGGCGCTGGCTGTGGGCTATCTGCTGGCGCTGAAACTGACAGGATGCGTGGAAAGGCAGAAGAAAACCTGACCAGGATATCATAAGGAAATACTGTTGTCTAGGACCTCTCGCATCCTTAATGCTACAAGCCATGCTATCTAAAACATTCATCTGCTACTTCCTTCGACAATACCAAAACATTCTCTGACCATTTTTTCTGATGAAACGCCTCTGCCTTTAACTCATCGTAGCAATTTTTAATATCTGACCCAGACGGTCGTTTTCTCTGTTTTTCCTCTTCCGATGCACTCTGACTCTTGACATACTTTTTTAATTGATCATACAGATCATC
>CANQCD010000187.1 GCA_947589455.1 uncultured Lachnospiraceae bacterium
TGCCGTCCATCATATCGGAAGGCGCAACCATATCGGCGCCGGCCTGTACATGGGACAGCGCCGTTTTGGCAAGCACTTCCACCGTACTGTCATTTTCTACCTCATCGCCGTTTAACAGGCCGCAATGCCCATGGGACGTATACTCACACAGACAGACGTCCGTGATCAGATACATTTCCGGAAAACGCTTTTTTACTTCCTGAACTGCTTTCTGGACAACGCCATCCTCCGCATAAGCGCCGCTTCCTGTCTCATCCTTTTTGTCCGGGATTCCAAACAGCATGATATTAGAAATCCCCGCCTCTAGCAGTCCTTCGATTTGATCAAAAGACTGATCCACGCTGTATCGGTACTGTCCCTCCATAGAAGGGATTTCTTCTTTGATCCCGGTTCCCTCCCGGAAAAACATCGGATAGATCAAAGAACTTTTATCCATCCTTGTCTCGCGCACCATCTTTCTGACTGCCTGATTCTGCCTCAGCCTTCTTGTCCTCTCTATCATTTTTGCACCTCATTTCCCTGATCGATCTTTAACATGATATCGCCCTATGATCTTCACACTTTCTGATGTTCGTTTTCAGACGTTGATCCGCACTGCCATCCAACTGCCTGTTCCGATCAATGCCTGCCGCAGAGGTTCTAACAAAATCCGAATCTGCTTTTGCACCGTGAACCACAGTGTTCCGATCTCTGTCTGCCGCAGATATTCTAACAGAATCTGAATCTGCTTTTGCACCGTAAACCACAGTGTTCCAATCTATGTCTGCCGCAGACGTTCTAACAGCCTAAGAAAGGTTTCAAACTCTTCATCCGTCCCCATTTCTTTTATCCCAAAGAGTAACTTCTGCCAAAACTCCCGCACGGTCCCGGCCTCCGCAGACAATTTTTCCAGGACATCGCCCGTCATATCCCTGTTTTCGGCATACAGCCTGTCCTTGTGGAACGCCTGCTCATACTCTAAAAGAATCTGTCTGGCGTCCGGGAGACATTTCTCCTTTTTCTCGTTATTCTTTCTGGCAAGCCGTTCCATATCATCCATAGTGTAGAGAACCACGCCGTCCTCCTTTCCGATATCCGACTCGATATCAGACGGCACCGCCATATCAAAAAATACTCTTTTTTTTGCCGTCAGGCACGCCTCCCTGTAATGGCCTGCCGTAATCGTATAATGGGGACTTGCCGTAGTGCTGACCACAACATCCATTTTATCCAGATAAGCATACCGCTCCTCATATGGAATCACCCGTACCCGCTCCCGCTGCCGGCTGTTTAGATGCCCTGGAAGCCTGTGGCGCACTGTGGCGTAGACAGCCACCTCGCCGACGTCTAATATATCCTTAAGAAGGATACTGCCAATCTTTCCCGACGCCCCGATCACCAGAAGATTTTTCCCACCGATAGCAGGAAACTCCTCCTGAATCTGTTTGACGGCAATACTTGCGGTAGAAACCGGTATCTTAGAAAGCATGGTATCTGTCTTTACTTTTTTTGCCGCAGTCACCGCCATCCGGAACAAAGTCTGAAACGTGCCATGGCACGTCCCCGCCTCCTGCGCCAGCGCAAAAGCATGTTTTACCTGTCCCAGGATCTGATCTTCGCCAAGGACCATCGAGTCCAGCCCCGCCGCCACAGAAAACAAATGGTGTACCGCCTTTTTATCCCGGTAACGCAAAAAATAATCCGAGATGTTTTGGATTTCCCGAACGTCCGCCTCTTCTGTCAAAGCCGCCTGCATCGCCGCAAAAACGGCTGTCTCCCCGCCGCCGCTGCTGCAATACAGCTCCGTCCGGTTACATGTAGTCAAAAGGACTGCTTCCTCCACTGTCTCCTGCCCTGCCAGCTGCAAAAGAAACGGTTTTATTTTCTCTTCCGCAAAAGCAAACCGCTCCCGGATTTCTGCCGGTGCACATTTATGGCTGATACAAATCAAAAAAATCCCCATCGATGCTCCTTTCTTCCATCCCGGATATCAGGCGTTTGTGAAACATTCCTCTTTCAGCTCACGAATCACCTGACATGTCTGTTCCACGATCTCTGGCGTATGTGCGACAGATACAAACATTGCTTCAAACTGCGATGGCGCCAGATAAACGCCTCCTTCCAGCATCCTGTTAAAATATCTGGCATACGCTTTTGTGTCGGAACGGAATGCACTTTCAAAATCCCGTACTGGATTCTCTGTGTGGAATGCACAGAGCAGGGAACCGATCTGGTTTACCCACAATGGATATTTTTTTTCTTTTGCCGTCTGCCGGAGCGTCTCTGCGATTTTTTCTGCCGCCTCGCCGATCTGCTGATAATATTCCGGATGTGCTTTTAATTGTTTTAATGTCTCAATCCCCGCCGCTGTAGCGACCGGATTTCCTGAAAGCGTTCCCGCCTGATAGACCGAGCCTGCCGGTGAGACCAGATCCATGATCTCTTTCTTTCCGCCATAGGCGGCAAGCGGCATCCCGCCGCCGATAATCTTCCCAAGCACCGTCATATCCGGCGTTACGCCGAAATACTCCTGCGCGCCGCCATATCCCAGGCGAAATCCGGTGATCACTTCATCAAAAATAAGCACGGCGCCATATTGTTCCGTGATGCTTCGCAGGAAAGGCAAAAAGCCGTCTTCCGGCGGCACAACGCCCATGTTGGCCGCCACCGGCTCTACCAGCACGGCGGCTATTTTTCCTTCATATTGTTCCATCAGCTCTTTTACGGATTCTTCCCGGTTATAATCTGCAACCAGCGTATATTTGATAATCCCCTCCGGCACACCGCTGCTGTCCGGTGCCGCCGTTGTCAGCGCGCCGGAACCTGCCCTGACTAAAAGCCCGTCGGAATGCCCATGGTAATTTCCCTGAAATTTAATAATATAATCCCTGCCAGTATAGCCCCTCGCTGCGCGGACAGCGCTCATGACCGCCTCCGTGCCAGAATTGACCAGACGCACCTTGTCCATAGACGGCACTGCCTCACACAGCATCTCTGCCAGGATCAGCTCTTTCTCTGTCGGTGCGCCGAACGTCATCCCCTCCCTGCAGGCTCTGACAGCCGCCTCTGTCACCGCCGGATGCGCATGTCCCAAAATCCCCGGTCCCCAGGAGCAGACATAATCAATATAGGAATTGCCATCTACATCTGTAATCTGGCATCCTTTCGCATTTTTGATAAACAGCGGATTCCTCCCCACAGCGCGAAACGCCCTGACCGGGCTGTTGACTCCGCCGGGAATCTTCTTTAAAGACTGCGCAAACAGCTGCTCTGACTGCTCTGTATTCATTTTTATCCCTCTCTTTTCTGTTGTTCTTTCCTGTCATATTTTAAGACGGCTTCGGCAATCCCTGCCGCATCATGGCGTTCTGCAATGACCTTCACCGAAAGCCCGGCTTTCTCACAGGCCTTTGCCGTCTCCGGCCCAATCGCCACGATCACCGCCTCTTTGCCTGTCTCCGGTGATTCCACCGCGGTAGTATCTTTCCCCTTTGGTTTTCCCTCCGGCGTTTTCGCTGCGGTAGTATTTTTCCCCTTCGGTTCCCCCTCCGGCGCTTCCGCTGCGGTAGTATCTTTCCCCTTCGGTTCCCCCTCCGGCGCTTCCGCTGCGGTAGTATCTTTC
>CANQCD010000188.1 GCA_947589455.1 uncultured Lachnospiraceae bacterium
CTCCAGCGAGTTGATGTTTTTCAATATCTGGAGCGTCTCCTCTTTCATCTCCTGAAAATCATCAGAGGATGCGAAGTGGATCGCTTTTCCTACATTTCCCTGGCAGAAACCGGCGGCAATCTCTGCGCGCTCCGGTTCCATCTGCAGATTTTTGATCAGGTACTGGGTGATCGCATGTTTATCCAGCGGCTGCGTATTTAATATGACACAGCGGGAACGGATCGTCGGCAGCAGTTTCTCGGCGTTTTCTGTCACCAGGAGGATAACGGCATATTCCGGCGGTTCTTCGATCGTCTTTAACAGCGCGTTCTGCGCTTGTTCTGTCATTTTGTTTGAGTCGGGCACAATATATATTTTGTGCGGACTGCTGTACGGTTTTATGGACACATCATTTACCAGCTGATCGCGGATGTCGTCAACGCTTATGCTGGCTTTCTCATGCGTGATAAAGCGCACGTCTGGATGGTTGTTTGAATCAACCTGCATACAGGATTTACAGACGCCACATGCGTCGCCCTGCTCCGTCCTGTTTTCACAGAGGAGCGATTTCGTGAGGGCAGAAGCGAGAAGACGCCTGCCAGAGCCAGTCTCGCCATTGATGATATATGCATGGGAGATTTTTTGCTGACGGATTCCTTCCTGCAAGTGCTGTTTTACTTTTTCTTGTCCGATAATATCTTTAAAATTTGCCATATATTCTCCATTTCCGCACTGCTGCCTGCTGTCTGGCAGTTATTGTCTCCGCCGGGCAGTGCGCCGGCGGCGTTATTATTTTATTACTATGCAAAAGATGTTCCTTTTTTTCTATCGCCCGCCTGGCGGCAAAAGACCGTCTGCAGGTGTTTTCTGTCATTCCCTATCGCCCGCCTGGCGGCAAAAGACTGTCCGCAGGCGTTTTCTGTCATTTTCTATCGCCCGCCCGGCTAAGTCAGGATATCTAGCAGAAGCCCCCTGATCTCATCAATTTTATTTAATATCGCGATGTGATCCTGCTCTTCCTGGAGAAGTTCCTCCGCCAGTTCATCTAACGTCTGGTTGATCTTTTTGATAATCCCATAAACTCTGTGGCGTCCCTTGCGGTCCAGAAAATTCTCCCTGCTGAATTTGTGGGTGTTTGCTGCTATTTCATTCATAAACTCACGGATCAGTTTGCGGTACTGTTTCATATCGCGCACATCCATCTTCCGGCTGAGCTTGTTGCCCTGCTGCGTGATCTCTTCCATCATCAGGGTCAGACGCGACTGGAGCTCATTTTCCTCAATACTGCTCAAAAGGGCAAAGCGGAAAGAGCTGTCTGTCTGCTGCGTCGGTGTTTTTTGGTCTGTCTGCGCCATCTGCTGCAGCATATTTACTTTTATGTCCAGGGCTCGCACCTTCTTTCTTTGGATTTTCTGTATTTTTCATGATACAGGAAGTTCCTTTATTCTAAAAGCGGCGTTAATTTTTTTCGGATTTCTTCCGCAACCTGCTGTGGCGGTCGGCTGCCGTCGATCACAAAAACAGTTTCCTGTCCTTCCAGCTCTCTGATCAAAGCGAGGTACTGTTTCCTGATCTTTGTCAGGAGCTCGCCCGTCTCATAGATTTCCCTGCCGGAACGTCCGGCACAGATGCGCTGCATAGAGATTTCCGGCGAGGTGTCCAGAAAAATATGGCAGTCCGGCCGAAGCGTTTCCGCCGCCTCGCGGTTTAGCTGCATGATCCAGTCTATCGGGGCGGTTATGCCCTGATAAGCATAATTGGACAGATAATATCGGTCGCAGAGGACGTGGATCCCATTTCGTACATTTTCCAGAATGCCGTCTTCTTTTTTCAGGAGATGATCCAGCCGGTCTGCTGCAAACAATGCGGCAAGCGTCCGTTCATCCGCCTTTGTCTGTCCGGACAGATACTCGCGCAGGAGAGAACCGATAGGGCCTGTGGAGGGTTCTGCCGTACAGAGGCAGGGTCTGGACTGTTCTTCCATATACTCCTTTAAAAGGCGGATCTGTGTACTTTTTCCACAACCGTCAATTCCCTCAAACGTGATAAAAAGTCCGCTTTTCTGCTTCATATTGTCTCCGTCCTCTATCCGATTTTTTAACAACGATCGGTAGTATATTAAACTTTTTTTGTATTATTCTGCATTAAATCATGCCGCGCTGGTTTATCCAGATGGAATCCCCGCGGCGGCTGGCGTCTGAACAGGCGGCAAAAACCGATTCCTCCAGAGCCGCCTTCCCGGTATACTGGATAACTCCGGCGTTCAGCGTAAACGCTTCAATCTGCCGTTCCATAATTTTGGAGATAAATTTTCTGGCGGCGGCGAGCGCCTGACTTTCCGTAGTCTCGACAAGCAGACAGATGATCTGGTTGTCTCCAAAACGGGCGGCAATATCGTTGATCCGGCAGGTCGCCTTGATAATGCTGGCGCACTGGCACAAGCAGGGAATCTCCCTTGCCCTGTCCTTGCACAAAACCTGAAATGCGACCAGAGAAAACGGATTATGGTATCGTTTAAAACGTTCTACTTCCTTTAATGCTTCGTCATAAAAGCCGCTTTCGCTTAGCAGTCCGGTCAAAGGATCCCGTTTTGAAACGGCGCTGTGGTATAATTCCACCGGATTATAATTTTTTCTTCTCTGCGCCATCAGCTTAAACTTCATAGTCGCCTGCTTTACGGATCGGACGCCGAGGCAGACTTTCCAGGAAGTGCCGTCATAGGCAACATATTTATGCGTAGTCGATGGAGCGGTCTCGGACGTCTGCAGATCCATGTCGTTGATGATAACGGCAAATTCCGTGACCTGGTCATAGACATATTCCCCGATTCTGCATCGGCTGTAGGAGCGGTATTTCTGGATCCGGTAATCCTGCATCTCAAAGCATTCGCTGACGGCCTCCCGCCAGGCACAGAACTGGCTTTTCGGGATGCGCTCCTGATCTTCCAATGTCAGGCAGGAATACGCCATCGCCCAGTTTTTCGTATACAGTGCATGAAAAAACTGATCCAGCACGTTTTTTGCAGTGTCAGCGTGGACTCCAAAGGGAGGCTGGGAAACCGGAAATACGTGGATTGCCCGCTGTGTGCTGTGAGCAAGCCATTTTTTGTGGTATTCCGTGCGCTTATCCGGGTCGCTTAAGGTCTGATATGCTTCATTGATATCCATGATCCGCTGCATTTCATTAGCGTTGTGGCTGGCGTCCGGATGATATACTGTACACAGTTTCCGATAGGCAGCCTTGATCACGTCGGGAGATGCGTCGAAATGTACCTGTAAAATCGCATAAAAATCTTTAAAATCCGCAGCCAAGATACCACACCTCCTCCTTTGAAATCCAGATCAAACCTTACTTTCTACTTTAATGCAGATAGTTACCTTTATCATACGCTTTTTTCGCCATATTTGCAAGGAAAAATAGCTCTTTTTGACTTTCGAGAGATCCTTTCATTAAGTGACCGTGCGATCTCACTCAAATGCACTTTGTTTCCTGCTAAAATCCCATAGAGCATTTGCAGGATAAATTTTTGCTGTGGATGTTTCAGACCTTTGGAGATTTTTCAGAAAAATTTGATAAATCCCTTTTCATTTCATACCCTAATCTGTTATAATGA
>CANQCD010000189.1 GCA_947589455.1 uncultured Lachnospiraceae bacterium
GAAGATTATGCCGGCGGATATTATCTGTAACGATCCTTTTTTGATTTCCGGAGGAGATTTTGATGATTTGCAGGGGCGTCTTGGCATTGTAGTTTCTGCGGTTGATGCATGGCATTTTGACGAGGCGCGGTGCAGGGAAACACTGCAGCGCCACTTTAAGGTGTCCAGCTTGTCAGGACTTGGGTTGGACGACTATCAGATCGGCGTGGTTGCGGCGGGCGCTGTCATGCAGTATCTCGAGGAGACGCAGATGGTCTCCCTGGAGCACATTACAAGCTTAAAACCCTGCGCGGCTGGGACATATATGATGCTTGACCGTGCGACAAGGCGGAATCTGGAGCTTTGTGAGACAATGCGTGAAAAGACAAAGCGAGGCTCTCTGTTCTGGGTGTTGGATAAGACTAAAACGGCGATGGGAGCAAGACTTTTGCGGCAGGCAATCGAACAGCCGTTAGTCCATCTGGCAGAGATTAACGAGAGGCTGGACACGATAGAGGCGTTAAATCAGAATGCGATCAACCGGGAGGAACTGCGGGAGTATTTAACGCCGATCTACGATTTGGAGAGACTGCTTAGTAAGATTAGTTACCGCAGCGCCAATCCAAGGGATTTGATCGCTTTTGGACAGTCGCTTTCCATGCTTCCGGCAATCAAGACGGTACTGTGTTCCTTTGACGGGACGCTTTTGCGAAAATATGGCGAGGAGCTTGACGATTTGCAGGAGCTGCACGATCTGGTGCAGGCGGCTATCCGCGAGGAACCCCCGATCGGCGTACGCGAAGGGGATATGATCAAAGACGGTTTTGACGAAGAGGTCGATCGGCTTCGCCGGGCAAAGACAGACGGAAAACAATGGCTTGCCGATTTATTGGAGGAAGAAAAGGAACGTACGGGCATTAAGAATTTAAAGATAAAATATAATAAAGTTTTTGGATATTATTTAGAGGTGACAAATTCCTATCAGTCTCTGGTACCGGAAGAATGGATCCGAAAGCAGACGCTTGCCAATGCCGAGCGGTATACAACGTCCAAGCTAAAAGAGCTGGAGGATATGATCCTCGGTGCGGAGGACAGGCTGTATGCGCTGGAATATGAAATTTTCTGCAAAGTGAGGGAGCAGATTTCTGACAATATTGGAAGGATCCAAAAGACTGCAAAAATAATTGCGTCGGTTGATTTTTTTGCATCGCTTGCCCTGGCTGCAGAGCAGAACCACTATGTCCGCCCTGTCATGTCGGACGATGGGGTGATCCATATCCGCGGCGGGCGGCATCCGGTCGTGGAAAAGATGATACAGAATGATCTGTTTGTGGCGAATGATACGTATTTAGACAGCGATCAACATAAGATTGCCGTGATCACCGGACCAAATATGGCGGGAAAATCTACCTATATGCGTCAGACTGCCCTTTTGGTTTTAATGGCGCAGATTGGGAGTTATGTGCCGGCCGAAAGCGCCCATATCGGGCTTGTGGATCGGATTTTTACCAGAGTAGGCGCCTCGGACGATCTGGCAAGCGGGCAGAGTACCTTTATGGTAGAGATGACAGAGGTGGCCAATATTCTGCGCAATGCGACGAAGGACAGCCTGGTCATTTTAGATGAGATTGGAAGAGGGACGAGCACATTTGACGGCTTAAGCATTGCCTGGGCGGTGATCGAACATATTGCCGATGAGAAGCTGCTCGGGGCAAAGACGTTATTTGCGACACATTATCACGAACTGACAGAGCTGGAGGGAAAATTAGACAGCGTGGACAATTATTGTATCGCCGTAAAGGAAAAGGGAGACGATATTGTCTTTCTGCGAAAGATCGTGAAAGGCGGCGCGGATAAGAGCTATGGGATTCAGGTCGCAAAGCTTGCCGGAGTGCCAGGCAGCGTCTTGGACCGTGCAAATGAGATTGTCAGACAGCTGGATGAGAATGATATTGCCGCAAAGGCAAAAGAGATCGCGGCGGCGGAGGCGTCTTCTACAGAAACTGTGCAGGAGGGAAAACAACGTCTGAAAAAGGAAAATCAAAGGATAGAAGGGGAAGAGATGGGACAGCTTTCTCTGTTTGACTATCATAGCGAGATATTCCGGACGGATGATATTATCACGCAGCTTCGGGAGATGGATCTGTCAGCGACGACGCCAATCGAGGCTTTGAACGTTTTATACGGGATGCAGAAGAAGTTAAAGGAGAGACTGTAAATGGCAAAGATACATGTGCTTAGTCAGGACACGATCAATAAAATTGCGGCGGGGGAAGTGATCGAGCGGCCGATGGCAGTGGTAAAGGAACTCATTGAAAATGCGATCGATGCCAGGGCAACTGCAGTCACGGTAGAAATCCAGGATGGCGGGAAATCACTGATCCGCGTGACGGATAACGGGAGCGGGATGGAGGAGGATGACGTAGAGCTTGCGTTTGCCCCTCATGCGACCAGCAAGATTGAACAGGTAAGCGATCTGTTCGCTGTCTCCAGCCTGGGGTTTCGGGGGGAAGCTCTGGCAAGCATTGCCTCTGTCTCTCAGCTTGAGATGGTGACAAAGACAAAGGAGGCGCTGATGGGAGTGCGCTTTTTGGTCGATGGGGGAAACGAGAAGGGAAAGGAATCTGTTGGATGTCCGGCGGGGACGACATTTCTGGTGCGCAATCTCTTTTACAATACGCCGGCGAGACTAAAGTTTTTAAAGACCGCCCAGACGGAGGCGGGATATATCAACGGGCTGTTAGAGCGCATGGCGCTCTCCCGTCCGGATATTTCGTTTCGCTTTATCAACCAGAAGCAGACCAGGCTCTCTACTTCTGGGAACGGTAATTTAAAGGATGTGATCTATCATATCTATGGCAGGGACGCAGCGTCCAATCTGATTGCCGTCTCGCGCAAAGAGGTATTTTGCAGTATGACCGGATTTATTGGAAAGCCGGTGGTTTCCAGAGGAAACCGCAATCTGATGAATTATTTTATCAATGGACGGTATATCAAGAGCCAGGTGATCCAACGGGCGATCGAGGAGGCGTACGCTCCGTATACGATGCAGCGGCGCTATCCATTTACAGCGCTGCAGATTGAGATCGATCCCCGATCGATCGATGTGAATGTGCATCCGCAGAAAATGGAAATCCGCTTTATGAAAGAACAGGAAATTTTCCAGAGCATTTATCATGGGATTTCAGAAGCGCTAAAAAGCAGGGAGCTGATTCCGGAAGTCACCTTTCAGGGCAAAGAGGTAAAAAAGGCGGAGAAAAACGCATTTTCTACAGTAGAACCGTTTGAGAAAAACAGGCGGCAGGCTGCGCGGCGGGAGATGGAGTCAGACAAGAGAAAGAATGGCAATACGATTTCGAAAGAAGACAGTTTAAAAGTTTTGGACGCATTGTCTGGAAAGCGTACGGCGGGACAGGAAAGCGGTGAGCCACTTAGCGGAACAGCCGGAAGCCTGCCGGAGCAGGAAAGTGGAGCGTCTTCTCGCGGAATAGCCGGAAGCCTGCCGGAGCAGGAAAGTGGAGCGTCTTCTCGCGGAATAGCCGGAAGCCTGCCGGAGCAGGAAAGTG
>CANQCD010000190.1 GCA_947589455.1 uncultured Lachnospiraceae bacterium
AGCAGAAAAAATAAGGATTGTCGCATACATATTCTGATTGCCCAACATCCCCTGCAGCACGGCGTGATACAAGTTAATCCCTGTATCAGACGAAGTGCTGACAACAGAGGTTATCGTCTGGAGAAGGTAGTAGACCACAACCCCAAAGGTAATCGGCACAACTGCAAGCGGCGTCATAAAAAGCCCCAAAAGAACCGGGATTCCATATACCAGATGCAGTGGAAAGGCAATCGGAATCGCCAGGATAGTATACGCATGTTCCGGGATAAAGCGGACATACAAAAAATAGAACAGCAAAAATACCATTGCAACCACAAATGCCAGGATTTGTGAAACATAGGAAACATGTACCACCACAAATACCGCAAGCACTCCCAGCAAAATACCCCCCGGCATCGCCATGCCGGCGGCCGCCAATATCACTTCCATATAGAAATGATTGAAAAAAGGGCGGTATCCAATGATATCATTCAGGGTGGAAAATGCAATAAATCCGGCCAGGAACCGCAGCAGAAGATTACACAAAACCGTATATTTCTGATAAAATGCCTGCAGCCGTTCCTTAAACACCAGTAATTGCGTCATCTTCTGCCTCCTCCCTGCTCTTGAGATAAAATTCTTCCAGCTTTTTTAAATCCTCGTTATAATTGCTGATCTTTATTTTCACCTTACTGTATTTTTTTTCATAATGAAAATAAGAAAAAAAAACCGCCATCGTCAAAATAGCAATATATATTCCTAAAATAACCAGCCCATATCTGGCATAATCCAGGCTGACAATATTCAAAAAAATATAGTCTGCATAATAGAGAGCAATCAGCACAAGTACAAACAGATAACTCACCGTGATACTGCCGACTACTTCCAGAACATGAGACCTGATATAATCGGGTTTATAATAATGCCCCCTCTGAATCTCTTTCCTGCACCGCGCCGTCTCGTCCAAAGCGGCCTGTGTCATCAGATATACTTTTTCCTCGTTGACCATAGATCTCTCCTCATAAAGAATTTTCAACCATATTCATTATACACCAGATTTTTACAAAAAGCTATATCAGATTCATTACAGATTCATTTCTTCTTGCGGCCAGGCGACTTCTGCCCTCATTTTTCCAGTCGCAACGCCGCCGCCCAGATTTTGACCAGGCGCTCCAAAGAATACGCGGCATTTGCCGGGCTGCTAGAAGGCAGCGTTGTCAGCTCTCCCGGCCAGACATTTCGCTGGTATTTTACAAACAGCTCCGCCGCTTTCTTCCCATTTGCAAAGATCCGCTCAATCTCTGCATTCTCTATGATCCCGCCAATCTCCGCCGGAACGACGTTTTTTATGCTGCTGTCGCTGGAACCTTTGATATCGCAGCTCTGGATCACATCATACACAGCGATCCGGTGACGTAATAGAAACTCTTTTTTCTCTTCGATCGTCTCCGGCTCCCTGCTGTCCAAGATCATGGACAGGATTTTCCAGAAACGATTCCTGGGATGGCCATAATAAAACCCTTCCTCCCTGGACTTTACCGATGGCAGGCTTCCCAGGATCAATATCCTGGACTCTCTGTTGTAAACCGGCTCAAACGGATGGATGATATGCCGGTACGCCAAATCAGATGACATAATCACACCACTCCGCTTCCTCTGCATTCATACAGCTGTTCCGGATCATCAGCTTTCCCTCCAGCTCCATGCGCGCCACACTGGAGTGACCGCCCCGCATACGGTCAAGAAGGAGATACATGGCAAACTTGCCCATCTCTTCCTTGGGCAGATGCACTGTTGTGAGCATCGGCTTCGAATACTGCGCCTCTTCAATATCGTCGCTGGCAATGACAGACGGGGTATACCCCACGCTTTTAAACTTATTTAAACACTTCAACACACCGATCGCCGTAATGTCATTTGCACAATAAATCCCCGTCGGACAGTTGTCAGACTGAAGGAGCTTTTTCATGGCGTCATACCCTTCCGCCTCTGTCTGTTTCGTCTCCACCACGTAATCCAGCTCCAGACCGATCCCATGCTTCTGGAGCGTTTCTGTAAAACCGCGGAACCTCGCTTCATTCCGGCAGTCTCCGATATACCCAATCTTCTTGTGTCCCAGATCGATCAAATGGTTTACTGCCATGGAAGCGACCTTTTTCCCATCGCAAAGCACCTCGTCCACTGCGCTGTTCGTCGAGTTGCGGTTAACTGACACAACGCTTTTATATTGGCGGTTCAGCTTTTGCAGCGCAGTCTTGTTACATTTTCCAATAATAATCAGACCGTCGCATTTTCCCCGAACGCCCTCATACATCTCCGCAGTCATTCTATCCAGATCTGTATTCTGGCATTTTTTGTCATCCGAAAAAACCGGCATATACCAAACCTTTGACAAAATGCAGAAATGTTTATGTATCTCACTCTCTATGACACGCAAAAGCTCCGAAAAAAAAGGATCTGTCCTCGACTGGTCCACACGGGTCATCAACACATTGACATAATATGTCTTTTCCTCCTCTTCCCTGGCGCCTAACTTTAAATTTCTCGCCGCTTTATTCGGCGTATAATTTAATTCGATCGCCGCCTTTCTTATTCTATCCTGTACCTTTTGAGAAGAGCAGTGATACTCCGGATTGTTAAGCACTCTTGATACCGTAGCCGGCGATACGCCGGCGCGTTCTGCTATTTTCTTAATCGACATAATCCACCTCTCTCTGGCAGCCGCCAGTCCTGTCAGGGCGCCGCGGCAGACAAACGTCCCCTAAAACAAAGGTCGGAAAGATTCCCGCCGGGAAAAGCCGGAAAAAGTTTCTCTCCTAAGCCTCCCCCCACCGCGCAAACGATCATCTGTCCAGGCACAGCCTGATCCACTGTGCAATCTCTTTTTTGTATTTCTGCAGAAAGACAAGATGTTCCTCCTCTTTTCCAGAGAGGAACCAAATCCCACTCTCCCCGCAGGTATATGGCTGCCAGCAGTTTTCCGATGCGCCGGCGCGCCCATCCTTCTGTATTGCTGTGCCGGCGTTTTCTGACAAATTGCAGGCATAGACCGGACAGTGCACCTGCCCGCTGATACGCAGTGGAGAAGAAATGTTTTTCCATGCTACCAGATATGCAATCTGCTCCGCTTCTGTCCAGCTGTCCCGTCTCTCCCAGTCTGTCCCTGCAATCTCACATGCCATCTCCTGCCGGTCAGGGATTTCTCCGCCGCGGTATGGTTCAGACTCCAGCGCAATAACAGCTCCGGGCGTCCGTCCCTCCGCTTCTAATCTCTGGGCAATCCAATATGCCGCGCTCCCTCCCTGGGAATATCCCACCAGGATATCGCCGTCCTTCCATATCTTCTGAACTTCTTCCCAATACGCAGCAAGCGTCTGATCCCACTGCGACTGCGTATCTTCCTCTATCTGGCTGCGTTTTTCCTCCGAAAGCATCCGATACAGGCGGTACTTTACATCGTTTATTCCATAGACCGTTCCCTGCCAATCCAGTTCCTGCATAAGCTCCCGATAGCAAAATGTCATACCTCCGGAAGGCGGCAGACAGATCAGCCTCGGCTTCTCTT
>CANQCD010000191.1 GCA_947589455.1 uncultured Lachnospiraceae bacterium
CTGTATTCCGCCGTGATGGAAAGAAAAGTAAAACCCTGTATGGCGATGACAGGCGAGCTGACGCTCCGCGGCAGAGTGCTTGCGATCGGCGGTTTGAAAGAGAAACTTCTGGCGGCAAAGGCAGCGGGGGTGACGGATGTTTTTGTGCCGGAGGAAAATCAGCGTGACGTGGCGGAATTAGAGGAAGAGGTGCGAAAGGATATTGCGATCCATTATGCGAAAAAGGTGGATGAGATCTGGAAACAGATCTTGCTGCCGGAAAAGAGGTAACAAGTGAAGATACGAAGCGTAAATCTGGAAACCGTGTGCGGCATTACCAGCCGGCTGCCAGAAAACAACAGGATGGAGGTAGCCTTTGCCGGGCGTTCTAATGTGGGAAAATCTTCTCTGATCAATACGTTGATCAACAGGAAATCGTATGCGAGGACGTCGCAGCAGCCCGGGAAAACCCAGACGATCAATTTTTATAATATCAACGACGCGCTGTACTTTGTCGATCTGCCGGGATATGGCTATGCAAAAGTGTCAAAGGAAGTGACGCAAAAATGGGGCAGGATGATAGAGGGCTATCTGGAAACGTCCAAGGTACTGCGCCTTGTATTTCTTTTGGTGGATATCCGCCACAAGCCAAATGCAAATGATAAGCAGATGTATGACTGGTGCGTCCATTATGGATTCCATCCCGTCATCATAGCGACAAAAGAAGATAAGATCAAGCGTTCCCAGAAGGCAGGGCAGTTAAAACAGATCAGAGAGGCGCTGCAGGTGGTAGAGGGGACGCCTGTCATCCCGTTTTCTTCGCAGAAAGGAAGCGGAAAGGAAGAAGTCTGGGAATATATTCAGATGATGTATGAAGCATTTCAGGAGGAGGAAAAATGATGAGACAAAAAGCACAAAAGAACAGGAAGAAAGCGGGAACTTTCCGGGAGGCGGCTATTTTGCTGTTTTCTATCCTGCTGCCGGTTTTTGCGATTTACCAGGTAGCGACAGCAGATGCAATGATCTTGACGAGAACGCAGAAAGAAGTCTTTGTCGGAGACGCTTTTTTGCTGTCGGGGTATTTAAGCAGCGCGGAGGTGGCCGATATCCGGTATTATATTTCTGATAACAGCGAAGATATGGACTGTATCACGTTAGACACATCGGGAAAGGTGACTGCCGTCAAAGAGGGAAGCGCTGTCATTACGATAGAATACAAACTGGCAGGCGGGCTCCAGACCGGGACAGAATCTTTTTATGTGCAGGTGGATTCCCCGGAGAGTCTGGAGACGTCGTATGGGCAGAAGCTTTATCTTGAAGGGTTAGAGGTATATTCTCCAGAGGAATATACATATACATTTTCTGGCAGCAGCATTGCGCTTTCCGGAGATGGCGCCAGCGTCTTAGTGCAGGGATTTCAGGACACCCGCGTTTATGTTGAGGGAAGTTTTGGCGCTGTTCTGGTGGCGGATATCACGATTGATAAACCGGAATTTCAGTCGGAGAAAATGACCAGGGCGGCCGGTACAGAGGCGTATACGCCGGAAATCTTAAATTATACGCCAATAGAAGGGGATGAGACGGTATTTCAGGCAGAAGACGCGACAGTAGCGTCCGTATCACAGTCGGCAGTCACTGCAAAAGCAGTTGGAAAGACAAAGGTGACAGCGGTGATCCATGCCAGAAATGAAGAACAGTATACGCTTTCATTCCACCTGACGGTGACAAATCCTGTATTGAAAAAAAGCAGGGTAGTGCTGGCGGAAGAGACAGTCGTCCCACTGCCGGTCAAGGGTATGGGCGAGAGCAGTACCTGTGAAAGTGCAGATGAGGGCGAGGATCCTGCATATATTGACGACGATCTCAATATATATGGGAGCTATAAGGGGTCGGCAAAATTGCATTTTGTGATCGATGGAAAGAAATTTTCGCTGCAGGTCATCGTGACAGACCCCGCGTATAAAAAAAGTACCCTGACGATGTACCGGGGGCTTTCCAAAGGGATGAAGCTGACAGGGATCAACAAGAAATACAGTTCGGTGAGTTATTCATCCGTAAATAAAAAAATTGCATCGGTCACAAAGAAAGGAACCGTAAAAGCCAAAAAGGTTGGCGTGACCAGAATAAAAATAAAAGCGGATGGGAAAAAAATCGAAGTCTCTGTCCAGATCAGTGCAAAAAAAGCATATCGGGCGGCAAAAAAAGAGATCGCGATTTCCAAGCAGAAAACGCATTACAGCCAGGCGCGCCGGATGCAGAAGGGCTACTATGACTGCAGCTCGCTTGTCACCAGGGTATACCGCAAATGCGGGGTATATTTTGGGAGCAGGTCGGGCTGGGCGCCGACAGCCGCAGCCCTGGGACAATGGTGTGCTTCCCACAAGAAAGTGATCGCAAAAAAGGGGATTTCCTACAATAAGCTGGTGCCGGGAGATTTGCTGTTTTATTCCTATTCCGGGAATAACGGAAGGTACCGCAATATTGACCATATTGATATGTATGTAGGGGAAGGCATGGTAGTTTCTGCGAGCAGCAGCAGTAACGCAGTAGTACAGAAATATTATTATCCGGGAAGCGTTGTCCTGGTGGCGCGTCCGGTAATGAAATAACAGACGGCGCGGCAGTGATAAGGATTGGAGGAGTATTTTGATATGAAGATTGTAGTATTGGCGGGCGGCCTTAGCACAGAGAGGGATGTCTCCCTGGTTTCGGGAAAAGGGATTTGCCGGGCTTTGCGGGAGAGAGGGCATCAGGCGGTGCTTCTGGATGTTTTTCTGGGATATGAGGGGGAGTTGGATTTTGACCATCTCTTTGAACAGGAATCCCTGCTTTCCCATGAGACAGAAATCCGCCAGATCAGCAGCGATCTGGAACAGATTAAGGCGTTGCGGGGGAAAGAGGCTTCCTGCCTGTTTGGACCTAATGTAGTCGAGATCTGCCGCAGGGCAGACATTGTCTATATGGGGCTGCATGGAGCAGAGGGAGAAAACGGAAAACTGCAGGCGGCGTTTGACGTTCTCGGTATTCGATATACAGGTTCGGGATATCTGGGGAGCGCTCTTGCAATGGATAAGGGAATGGCAAAGAAACTGTTTGCCGCTGCGGACATTCCAACGCCGGAGGGCTTTCTGGTGACAAGGCATCAGGACAGCTATGAAAACAGCGTAGGTTATCCCTGCGTGGTAAAGCCGTGTTGCGGCGGCTCCAGTGTCGGCGTGAGCATTGTGGAAAATGAAAAGGAGTTTGAAACGGCGCTAGAGACGGGGTTTTGCTATGAAGAGAAGCTTCTGGTGGAAACCTGTATCCGCGGCCGGGAATTTTCTGTAGGC
>CANQCD010000192.1 GCA_947589455.1 uncultured Lachnospiraceae bacterium
TATATCCATATATTGGGATAAAAATCCAATTTAAAATAATATTCATTACCGATGCAGCAGTTGAGGCAGCGGCAATCCACTTTGCCTTTCTGTAATAATATTCCACATCATAAAAAAACACATAAATAAACTGAAAGTACATCGCAGCCACCAGCGGCGGCACAATATAAATACAGGAAACATACTCTTTTGTTAGGAAGATTTGTATCAATTCCGTTGAAACGGTTAGTAAGCCAAGCGAAATATACGTCCCTATCAGAATAACAAGTTTCGAATTTTGAAATACCGTCTCTGTGTCGTTCTCCTCCATTCTCCGGTATACCCACGGCGACCATGCCGCCATAATCTGCGACATTATAGTCAGCGCCAGATAACCCACAGTATGTCCCATACTATAGATGCCAGTGTAACTGCTGCCGACAAACGAGGTAATCATAATCAAATCGCACTGTGTCAAAATCATCTGCGAAAACAAATGCGGCATAACCGGCACCGTAAATTTTAACGTATGTGTTATATAGTTTACTCGAAGCTTTTTCCCTTTCGTGAACAAAAGCCAAAATAATACACAGACTGTCACGACAATATACGCAAAATCAAGCCCCAGCACCCTTCCAATGTACCGATGCCCCTGAAACAACATTGCCAGGATAACGGAAAGCACCGGAGAGACCGTACCCAACGCAAACACAGTCACAGCAACCAGGATATAACGGTTATGGAAGATACAATAATAGTTTCCTATGCTATATACTGCCAAAAGAAAGCAGCTGACAAACAGCCAATAAAACAAGAAGTCATCCATTCCCAGCCACTTCTGCAGGCTATTCTTAAAAAACAGGGAGAATCCAAAAAATACAGTTGTTGTAACAGCACAAAATACAACTATTGTATAAATATAATCTTTCTTTTCATCCTTAAAATCCAGCATCGCCCTGTTGACATAAGCATAGACTGCCAGAGTAACCAAAATAGTCATAATGTTTCTGGTCGACAGAAAGGTAGTCGCAATTCCTAGATCTTCTGTAGAAATCACCCGTGTGATAATCGGAATAATGACCATTCCGACCACCAGTGATATCATATTTGCTACAGTATTAAATACTGCAGTTTTTACCGTTTGTTTTGTATCACTATTTATCCCTATCTTTATCATCATTTTTCCTGTCCGCCTTTCCCTGATCCAGACGAGTATAATTATCATACATGTCTTTTCTGATAATGGCAATCTCCTGCGACAGTTTTCTCACTTTGTCGGAAAGACGGCTCACCGACATAGAAAGAGAAAATATCATAATAACAGCAAAACAAAAACCAAAGAAAAACAACATATTCATTGGCGATGCAATTCCCAAAAATAATGCCACTTCATTTAAGATAAGCGGAAACACAGATAAAAAAAGAATACAGAGGTCTACAAACAGCCATCCCAACGCATATTTAAAGTCAATCTTCTTTTTACGAGTCAGATTCACAATATAAATCATAACCAATGACATAATTACAATGATTAAAACCCGCAGACGCAATGACATCATATCCCACGCTACCTCCTTTACCGTTTCATCCGTGCTACAAGCATCGCACAGCTTACCTTTATCATATAATAAATGCTCTTTCGCATCGAAATAGAGGAAACCCCTTCTTCCCTCTCATTCATAACAACAGGAAGCTCCGTCACCTTATATTTTTCAGAAAGGACGGTTACGACACTTTCTGGCTCCGGATAATCCTTTGGATAATCTTCTGTAAATTTTTCCAGCAGCCTGCGGTTGATCATCCTCATGCCAGAAGTTGGATCTGTAATCTTTTTGCCGGTCAGTATCTTTATCAATACAGTAAAATATTTAATCCCAACCCTCCGGATTGATGAAGACTGAAATCCCTCTTTTTCAATAAAGCGCGAACCAATCACCATGTCTGAACCCGTCTCATTCAATATCTCTACCATCTTTTCCAGATATCCCGCGCTGTGCTGACCATCTCCATCAAATTGCACCGCCATATCATACCCATGATAATAGGCATAGCGATAACCAGTCTGCACAGCTCCGCCAATTCCAAGATTGACCGGCAGATTCAGGTAACTGAATCCATGTCTTCTGCACATTGCCAACGTCCCATCTGTCGAACAGTCATTGATAATGACATAATCAAAATCCGGTGCGTTTTCTTTAATATCTTGGATTGTTTTTTCCAAGTTCCCCTCTTCGTTAAACGCCGGGATTATTACTAATTTTTTCATATGACTTCCTTTCCGCCGCTTGTCCGAATCCTGTAAATTCTTATATTTATTATGAATTTTACTTCGGAAACAATATTACCAAATACAGAAAAAAATGTAAAGCACTAATAATACAAAAAGCAGCCAGGAAGACAATATATCTCCTGACTGCTATCCCAGAGAACTCTACTACAAATTTTAATCTCCTATTTTTTTATTTTTTATCCATATTTTGCATTTCCAATCATCATCCGGATTAGCGGAAAGCTGTGTATATTTTTCTTTTAAGACCGATACAAACGCATTTGCATAATGGGTATACTGTTTATTTGCTATCACCTCCTGGTCTTCATAATATACAACCACATTGGGCTGATAATTATTTAAGTCATCTATCACATCCTGCTCATACCAATCCACATACCACGGCAACATATATGCCATCCTATTTACCGGATATCTGTCTTTATACAACAAATATAAACTATTACATGACCAGGCATCTATTAAAATCTTCTCTCCCGGCTTTGTCATTTCTGCAACGGAACATTCTAATTCTGATACAACCTCCTGCTCATATAGAAAGTTACTTCCCACTGTTTTTACATATGGAGCGGCCATATAGATAAAAATGATTCCGACTAAAGCCATCCCCATTCTATTTTTAAGAATATTTCCAAACATCTTATCATAGAAAATCGCGATCAGCATGACAGCAACATACCAGGCAGCCAAGCCGTGGAAATCATATCCTCTGGTAGCAGAAAAGCACATTACCGCAAACAACAAGAACGCTTCCGTTCTTTTTTTATCTATCGCTAACCGGATAATACTAATTGTGGCAAAAACAATAATTAGCAACTTAAGCATCACTATATTGTTAGCCTGTAAAATAATAACACAATTAACATTATCAGAAATAACATTAAAAAAACTCTGTATTGCGACGATAAAAGGCTTACTGATTTTATTGCCAAAATCGCCAAAACCGCCAACTCCATAGGCTGGGTAAATCTCTCTATTAAATTTATAGCATTGTTCAAACGCACATTGTAATGAATGGTTTGCCGCAAAATA
>CANQCD010000193.1 GCA_947589455.1 uncultured Lachnospiraceae bacterium
GCAGGAAAGTGGAGCGTCTTCTCGCGGAATAGCCGGAAGCCTGCCGGAGCAGGAAAGTGGAGCGTCTTCTCGCGGAACAGCCGGAAGCCTGCCGGAGCAGGAAAGCGGAGCGTCTTCTCGCGGAACAGCCGGAAGCCTGCCGGAGCAGGAAAGTGGAGCGTCTGCTCGCGGAACAGCCGGAAGCCTGGAAAGCACAACAGAACAGGGAATGTTCGGAAATACGCTCCGCGAAAGCGCCGCTTATGCGGCGGGGAAACATCCAGTGCAAAAATCTTTGTTTGATGATAAACGCCTGTTGTCGGAAAAAGCGTCAAAGGAAATTAAAATAATCGGACAGGTATTTTCTACGTATTGGATTTTACAGTATGAGGATACGCTGTATCTGGTGGATCAACATGCTGCGCATGAAAAGGTACTCTATGAGCGATTATTAAAGGAGATGCTGGAAAAAGAGCCGATGTCACAGTTATTGCAGCCGCCGGTGATCCTTACGCTGTCGATGGCGCAGGAACAGGCGGTAAGAGAGTATAAGGAGACGCTCGAACAGTTAGGATACCAGATAGAGCCATTTGGCGGCAGGGAGTATGCGGTAAACGGAGTACCGGCGCATCTGCCGACGATCGCAGACAGAGAGCTTTTGCTGGACGTGATCGATTCGCTGGTGCAGGATCAGGGAAGGGCAAAGACGCCGGAGTTACTCTTAGAGAAACTTGCCTCTATGTCCTGCAAGGCGGCAGTAAAAGGCAACAGCAGGCTGCCGGCAGAACAGATGGAGGAGCTGCTAAAAGAGCTTATGGGGCTGGAAAACCCATATCATTGTCCACACGGCCGGCCGACTATGATTTCCGTTTCAAAGCGGGAGCTGGAAAAGCGCTTTAAGAGGATTGTGTGATTGTGTGAGAACGGGCGGAATGCTTTGCCGCATATGGGTATGCCAAAAAAAGAGGGAAGGGATTGCGTGAGAAAGTGATGAAGAGACCATTGATTATATTGACAGGACCGACTGCTGTGGGAAAGACGTCTCTGTCGATTGGATTGGCAAAGGCGTTAGGCGGCGAGATTGTTTCGGCAGATTCAATGCAGGTATACCGCGGCATGGACATTGGCACAGCAAAGATCACAAAAGAGCAGATGCAGGGGATACCGCACTATCTGATTGATGAAATGGAGCCATCTGAGGAATTTAACGTCGCTGTTTTCCAAAAACGCTGCAAAGAAGCGATGGAGACGATCTATCGGCGGGGAAAGATACCTATTCTGGTCGGCGGGACCGGGTTTTATATCCAGTCTGTATTATATGATATTAATTTTTGTGAGACGGAGGCGGACAGCGCATATCGCGACAGCTTGTCCGCCTATGCGCAGAAAGAGGGAAAGGCGGCGCTGCATCAGAAGTTAAGGCAGGCAGACGCCGCGTCTGCGGACAGGATCCATCCCAATAATGTAAAAAAAGTGATCCGCGCTTTGGAGTATTATCACCAGACCGGACAGAAGATTTCAGAGCATAATGAACGGCAGCGCAAAAAAGAAGCAGAATACCGTTTCCGCTATTATGTCCTCAGCCTGCCAAGAGAGGTTTTGTATGAACGGATTGACAGGCGGGTAGACCAGATGAGGGAAGATGGGCTGACGGCAGAGGTGCAGGCACTTTTAGATTCCGGCTGCACCCGCAGCATGGTATCTATGCAGGGGCTTGGCTATAAGGAGATCATTGACGCCTTAGAGGGCAGGGATACACTAGATCATGCATTTGAGAAAATAAAGATTGAGACAAGACATTTTGCAAAAAGGCAGTTTACCTGGTTCCGGCGGGAACGGGACGTGACATGGCTTCACAAAGAAGAGTTTCCAGATGAGGATGCCTTGTTGGAGTATTGCATTTCTGACTGCAGAAAGATGTTGGAGGAATGATGGAGAAAGGAAAGAGGTTAAGATGGAGTTGTTAGAGGAATTATATAGATCAGCAGGCATTGACGAGGATGTTTTTTCTTATTGTGATAAAATCTGCAAAGAATTAAAAGAGCGGTTTGAAGCGATAGATGATACCGCAGAATATAACCAGCTAAAGGTAGTCAGGGCGATGCAAAAAAACAAGGTCAGCGCCGCCTGTTTTGAATCGGGGACGGGATACGGTTATGACGATCTGGGACGGGAGGTTTTAGAGGCAGTTTATGCCGATGTCTTTGGGGCGGAAAGCGCCCTGGTCCGCCCGCAGATAACCTGCGGCACCCATGCGCTTACGATTGCCCTTTCCGCCCTGCTGCGTCCAGGCGACGAGCTGCTCTCCCCAGTGGGCAAACCATATGACACGCTCGAGGGGATCATTGGCATTCGGCAGAATAATCCGCCCGGTTCCCTGAAGGAATTTGGGATTACTTACCGCCAGACAGAACTTTTAGAGGACGGTTCTTTTGACTACGAAGGGATTCGCCGCGCCATCACGGATAAGACAAAGCTTGTGACGATCCAGCGCTCGAAAGGATATGCGACGAGGCAGACATTGTCTGTCAGCCAGATTGGCGAATTGATCGCTTTTATCAAATCTATCCGGCCGGATATTATCTGCATGGTAGATAATTGCTATGGGGAGTTTGTGGAGCGGACGGAGCCGTCCCAGGCAGGAGCCGATCTGTGCGTCGGCTCTTTGATCAAAAATCCGGGCGGCGGCCTTGCGCCGGCCGGCGGCTATCTTGTGGGAAGAGAGGAGCTTGTGGAACTTTGTGCAAATCGTCTGACAGCTCCGGGGCTTGGAAAAGAAGTCGGCGCAACGCTCGGCGTCAACCGCGCGTTTTTTCAGGGATTTTTCCTTGCGCCGGTCGTGACGGCGGGGGCGTTAAAAGGCGCTGTTTTTGCGGCAAATGTCTATGAGAGGCTCGGTTTTCCTGTTGTGCCGGACGGAACAGAGACAAGGCATGATATCATCCAGGCTGTGACGCTTGGCTCGCCGGAGGCTGTCATTGCGTTTTGCAGGGGAATCCAGGCGGCGGCGCCGGTAGACAGCCATGTGATGCCGGAGCCGTATGCGATGCCGGGATACCACAGCGACGTTATCATGGCCGCGGGCGCATTTATCCAGGGGGCGTCGATTGAACTGAGTGCAGACGGTCCGATGGAACCACCGTATGCCGTCTATTTCCAGGGAGGCCTTACCTGGTACCATGCCAGATATGGGATTACCATGTCGCTGCAATATCTGAAAGAGGCTGGTTTTGTTCGGTTGGTACCGTAAATCTGTTTGCGGGATTACCATGTC
>CANQCD010000194.1 GCA_947589455.1 uncultured Lachnospiraceae bacterium
TTTCAAAAGCCCAAACCAAAAGGGCATATCGAAAAGGGCAGCCGCAGGGAAACTGCGGCTGTCTTTTCTTTTTCTCCTTATCGGAGTATAATAACATAGAAACATAGACAAGGAAGACGGCAGACTTTTGTGCAGAAGGCGTAGTATCGATTGGATAGTAGTATCGAGAAGACGGCAGACTTTTGTGCAGAAGACGTAGTATAAATTGGATAATACAGGTCGAGAAGACGGCAGACTTGCAATTGACTGGACAGAAAGGGGATTTTATGGCGGCATTTGAAAGAGTTTTATCGGGAATACCACAGATGGATCGGGCGTTAGACAATATTCGTATGGGCGACAATGTTGTCTGGCAGGTAACGGATTTAGCGGAGTTTCATTATTTTGTGGAACCATATGTAAAACAGGCAGTTGCGGATGGGCGCAATCTTATCTACATACGGTTTGCCTCGCACGAACCACTGGTTGAGCAGCAGCCGGGAGTAAGGATTGTCCCGGTCAGATTATCTCATCGGTTTGAAAATTTTACTGTAGAAATCCACAACCTGATTGAGCGGGAGGGCAAAGATGCTTTTTATGTGTTTGACTGCCTTTCTGAGCTGCAGACGGCGTGGGCGACTGATTTAATGATGGGAAATTTTTTCAGGGTGACTTGTCCGTTTTTGTTTGAGCTTGACACGGTCGCTTTTTTTCCAATCATTCGGGGAAAACATTCTTTTCAGGCAATCGCAAAGATTAGGGATACGACGCAGCTTTTTCTGGACGTCTATTCTGACGCCAGCCATCTTTATGTCCGTCCTTTGAAAGTCTGGAACCGGTATTCTGAAACGATGTTTCTGCCACATCTCTATCAGAAAGAGGACGGCGTATTTCAGGCTTTGACGGAGAGCGTGCAGATCAGCCGATTTTATGATCTGATGAACCGTTCGCAGGCGATGGCGGCGGATCAAAACATGGACAGCTGGGATCGTTTTTTCAGCCTGACAGCCCAGATGCATCAGCAGGGAATGGATGTGACGGAGGCGTGCCATCATATATGTGATATTATGATGACGCGGGATAAAGCATTGCGCGCTTTAATTAAAGCAAATTTTAAGCCGGAAGATTATTTTCAGATTCGCAGCCGCATGGTGGGTACTGGCATGATAGGCGGCAAGGCGTGCGGGATGCTTTTGGCGCGGAAGCTGATTGAAAATAACAGGCCGGATCTGTATGAGAGAATGGAACCGCATGATTCTTTTTATATCGGTTCGGATGTTTTTTATGCGTATATTGTACATAATGATTTCTGGGATATTCGCATACGCCAGAGGACAAAAGAAGAGTATTTCAGTCTGGCGGGAGAATTTGCCAGACGTCTGCGCTGCGGCGGGTTTGCACAGCAGGAGAGGGAGCAATTTCAAAGACTTCTTGATTATTATGGGCAGAATCCGATCATTGTCCGCTCTAGCAGTATTTTGGAGGATGGGTTTGGAAATGCTTTTGCCGGAAAATATGAGTCTGTCTTTTGTGCAAACAGTGGTTCGCCGGAGGAACGCCTGCGCGAGTTTGAGGAGGCAGTCAAGACGGTTTATGCCAGCACGATGAGCGCTTCTGCGCTGGATTACCGTATCCGCCGGGGATTGGAGGGACGAGATGAACAGATGGCGCTGCTGGTACAGAGGGTTTCTGGTTCGCGGTATGATAACTTTTTTATGCCATGTGCTGCAGGCGTCGGCTATTCGTATAGTCCGTACCGTTTTTTGGAATCCATTGACCCACAGGCGGGGATGCTCCGGCTTGTTATGGGGCTGGGAACCGGGGCGGTTGACAGGACGCAGGGCTCTTATCCCAGACTGGTAAGCCTTGGCAAGCCGGAGGCTGCTGCTCCTACTACGGCGCAGAAACATCAGTTTTCCCAGCGCAAGGTGGATTTGATCGATATGAAAACTGGCAAGGTGGAACATCGGGAGTTATATGGAATCCTGCCAAAGCTTCCGGATTATTTAAAGCAGATTCTGCTGGAGCATGATTATGAGGCGGAAGCGTCATTCCGAGACAGGGGACAGCACAAGGAAATCCTTTTTATTACTTGCGAGGGGCTTGTCAGAAAGAGGGAACTGATGGAGATGTTAAAGGAATGCATGGCGGTCATTCAAAAGGAATATCAGTATCCGGTTGATATTGAATATACGATCAATGTTTCTAAAGAAGGAGAATATGTCGTGAATCTGCTGCAGTGTCGCCCGTTGCAGGTGGCAAGGGATCAGGATGCTGTCACGCTGCCGGAAACTGTTCGGCGTGGAGAAGTTTTTCTGGAGCTTTCTCATGCTTCGATGGGATTGTCGCGTGAGGAGACAATAGATTATATTGTCATGGTAAAACCGGAGGCATATTACCAGATGCCGTATCATGAAAAGTCTAAAGTGGCAAAAGCAGTCGGCGCAGTAAATTGGCATTTCCGAAACCAAGGGCTGCATCTGATGCTGCTTGTGCCGGGGAGGATCGGGACTTCTTCGCCGGAACTGGGCGTGCCAACATCTTTTGCGGATATCAGCGAGTTTGATATGATCTGTGAAGTGTCTGACAGCAGGGCGGGTTATATGCCGGAACTTTCTTATGGAAGCCATATCTTTCAAGATTTGGTAGAGGCAGAGATTTTGTACGGCGCAGTATTCGAAAATGAAAAGACGGTATGCTATGCGCCGGAACGGCTGTCCGGAGAAGAAAATCTGCTGGCAGAATGCTGCCCGTCAGGAGCAGAGCTGACTTCTGTCATGGGCGTGTATGACGTCAGAGACCGGGAATGCCGGCTTTACCACGATATGAAGAGCGAAAGGCTGCTGTGTTTGTTAAAAGAGCGGCCGGCAGTACGGCAGGGCTGATAAAAATGGATAATGTGACGTGGGGCTGGCGGTGCGTGTTGACCTCTTTGAGCATTCTCCGAATCGCTGATAAAAATGGATAATGTGACGTGGGGCTGGCGTCTGCAAAAGAAACAGTGGAGGACACGGCGGACGCCAGTCCCAATCGTTTAATTTGATAAGCCCTTTCTAATTTCATACCCTAAGACGGTTATAATTAATCATGGACAAACAAAATTGCGCTAATTTTCTACAATGAGAAATCAGGAAATCCCCATCTCTTTCAACACAAAATCCTCATCATATTCCGGCGCATACTTCGCCGCAGCTTCACAGATCAACCGG
>CANQCD010000195.1 GCA_947589455.1 uncultured Lachnospiraceae bacterium
GCTTTCATCCGGTACACCGGGAGCTACGATCACAAAGATCGAGATTTATCAGGAAAAAGAGTAAGCAGTATCCTAAATGCATATTGTGATTTGAAATTGCATAGGCGATAATGCCAGCAGGCAAATCCAAATGGATAAAAGAGATGACCCTCCGAACTGTAGGTGTGCAGTTTGGGGGGTCTTTTTTATGGGATAGGAAATTGCTCAAAATGTAGTGGGACGCCAACAAGAAACACGAAGTGTTTCTTGCAAGGGCACCAGCGCAGGCGGTGCCCTTTTTATGGGATAGGAAATTGCAAGCCCTCCTAAAAGAGGGCTTTGAAATGTAGTGGGACGCAAGGGCACCAGCGCAGGCGGTGCCCTTTTTATGGGATAGGAAATTGCAAGCCCTCCTAAAAGAGGGCTTTGAAATGTAGTGGGACGCATGGCACCAGCGCAGGCGGTGCCCTTGTTTATCATTTATGATAAAATTTACAATGCCGCCGCCGGGAGTTCATCTTGTTTTTTTCGTCAAATTGTGCTATGATACGTCGGGTGTTTAAAAAAAGAGGGGTTAGCAGGAAGGAGGAAACTATGAAAAAATCTATTTGGATATTCAGCATATTTTTGGGTATTTTTCTGTTAAACCCGGCTGTTGCTTCAGCGGCGGGGGGCGAGGTGGAAAGCATTGGCGCGACGCTGCCAATCTTTTTCTGCATTCCGTTTTTGGGGATGCTGCTCTGTATTGCGATCTGTCCACTTGCTGCAGGGGAGTGGTGGGAGAAAGCGAAGCCTTTTGTCGTTGCGTTCTGGTCGCTTGCGTTTATTATTCCGTTTGCCGTTTTCAAGGGAGCGGATGTGGCGTTAGAGCAGGTGCTGGATGCGGTGATAGGCGATTACATAACGTTTATTATTTTGCTCTTCGGGCTTTTTTGTGTCACTGGAAATATTTGTTTTGAAGGGGATCTTGTAGGAAAGCCTAAGCTAAATGTACTGCTCCTTCTGATCGGGACGCTGCTTTCAAGCTGGATTGGAACTACTGGCGCCAGCATGGTGATGATCCGTCCGCTGATCCGCGCAAACAAATGGCGGCACAGAAGAGCGCATATTATTATTTTCTTTATCTTTTTGGTATCTAATATGGGAGGATGTTTGACGCCTGTCGGAGATCCGCCGCTTTTGATGGGATTTATGTGGGGAGTCGGCTTCTTCTGGAGTTTACATATTTTACCGATCATGCTTTTAAATACGGTGTTGCTGTTAGGATTATTTTATTTCATGGACAAAAGGGCATACAAAAGGGATGTGGAGGACGGCGACAAGCCGGGCAAGCCGAAAGAGAAGACGCCAGTTCATCTGACAGGCGGGCACAATATTATCTTTTTGGCAATGATCGTGCTTGCGATTATTTTGAGCGGTATGCTTCCGGATATTGTGCCGTTCTTTGGCAGGGAAGTTAAGATTTATGGGGAAGTCAGCCTGACGGTTGCTTCTATCATGGAATCTGTTGTGATCCTTTTAGCAGCATTTTTGTCCTTTAAGACGACAAAGAAAGAAGTGCGTGTCAGCAATAATTTTACCTGGGGGCCAATCTCTGAGGTGGCAGTGTTGTTTATCGGTATTTTTATTACGATGATTCCGGCAATCTTAATCCTGGAGGCAAAGGGTTCTTCGCTGGGAATCACACAGCCGTGGCAGTTCTTCTGGTGTACCGGTCTGCTGTCAAGTTTTTTGGACAATACGCCGACATACATGGTATTTTTTGCAACGGCTGCTTCGCTGGGGCTTACGGATGGTTCTCTGATCGCTACGTCGCTTGGAATGATCCCACAGGTTATCCTGGCCGCTGTTTCCGCCGGAGCAGTGTTTATGGGAGCTGTTACTTATATAGGGAATGCGCCGAATTTTATGGTGCGCTCTATTGCAGAGGAAAATGGGATCAATATGCCATCGTTTTTTAAATATATAATCTGGTCGGTATCTTGCCTGTTCCCGGTATTTTTAATTGATACAATCCTCTTTTTCCTGTAGGCTGTCAGAAGAGCGGATGGAAAGCTGCCTGGAGAGCTGCATACATCATAAAATAATAGAGTCATTGCGAAAAAAGTTTCTCAATGGCTCTTTTTGGTTCTTTCCAGATTTTTTAAAATTGGTTACACTATAATTAGTACAACAGATACCAAATAATTATTTCTGGTAACCATATTATTGTACAGGATCCGGCATTTGGATCAGAACAGACAACAGGAGTTGACAAACAGGAATTGTCCAGCGCAGATACAGAGTCTGGCGTTCGGGCAGATGAAAAAGGAGGACGGGCTTATGAGACATTTGATTACAGAAAAATGCCTGACAGCGTTTCGGATGCAGCTGCACAGGGAAGAGAAAGGGAAACTTACGGTGGAAAAATACATGAGGGATTTAAAAAAGCTGGAGGATTTTGCCAATGGCAGGAGTTTGGACAAGGAACTGGTTATCGAATACAAGCAATATCTGAAAGACTGCGGGAAATATAAGACTAAGAGCATCAATTCTTATCTGGTCGCAGCGAACCGTTTCTTTAGTTTTATGGGGTGGGAGGAACTGCGCGTTAAGACATATAAAGTGCAGAAGGAGACATTCCGGCCGGAGAACAGGAACTTTACGAGACGCGACTACAAGAAGCTGGTCGCTGCGGCGAAAAGAGCGGGCAACCAGCGGCTGGCGCTGCTGATCCAGACGATCTGCGCTGTCGGCCTGCGCGTCAGCGAACTGCAGATGATCACGGTGGACGCTGTGAAAAAAGGGATCGCGCAGATTCAATGCAAGGGGAAAGAGCGGCAGGTGCTTTTGCCGCGCTCCTTACAGAAGCATCTGATGCATTATATTAGAAAGAAAGGGATCCGAGGGGGGATTGTGTTCCGCACTTCCAGCGGCAAGCCGTTAGATCGGAGCAATATCTGGAAAGAGATGAAAGCTCTGTGCGAGCGCGCCGGAGTGGATCGGGACAAGGTATTCCCGCACAACCTGCGCCATCTGTTCGCTGTTACATTTTATAAAATGAGCAGGGATATCGGGATGTTGGCGGATATTTTGGGGCATGGGAGCATTGAGACAACAAGGATTTATATCAAGACTTCCAGCTGCGAATACCGAGAACGGCTGGATAAAATGAAACTCGTATTTTCGTGATAAGGCTGGTTTCTCATGCGGATT
>CANQCD010000196.1 GCA_947589455.1 uncultured Lachnospiraceae bacterium
CGTTGGCTGGCGCGGCAAAGTGTGCTTCGCATTTTGTTTTGTTAATTCGCAAGAGTGTGCGAAGCACACTTTGTTCTTATTTTTTTTAGATGTTGCGTGAAGAAAGAGGACAGGGTTTCTCCAATATATTACCTGTCCTCTTTCTCTTTTTCTCTCCGCACAGCGCCTTTTTCTGTGCGGAGAAGCTATTTTCTATTTTCCCAGATCCTGTTCTTTTCTGACGTCCATCTCCGGCGTTGTAAACGGCGCCATTGTCAGCCTCACAAAATATCCCTGCGCCCCGTCACAGACTGGACAGTTCTGCGGCGCATTCGTCGCTTCGATCACATAGCCGCAATTCAGGCACATCCATCCGGTTTTTATATCCGAGGCAAACAGTTTCCCTTCCTGGAGCAGCGACAGAAGCTGGTCAAAACGGTATGCATGGACTTTTTCTATGTCCGCGATCATATAAAACTTTCCTGCAATCTGGTTAAACCCTTCCTGCAGCGCCGTATCGCCAAATGCGCGGTATACTTCCTCCCCTTCTTTTGTCTCATTCTCCACAGCATATGCGAGCTGTTTTTCTATGCTGTCCGCCTGATTCACCGGGTAGGAAGCATCCGGGATCTTAATTTCCTGACCGTCTAATTCTCTCAAAAAATCAGAAAAGACTTCGGCGTGTTCTTTTTCCTGGTTTGCCGTCAGGTTAAAAACCTGCTCTATCACAAACAGGCTGTTCTGCCTTGCGATCTTAGCAGCAAAGGTATACCGGTTTCTCGCCTGGCTCTCCCCGGCAAAAGCGCGCATCAGGTTTTCTTTTGTCTGGCTGTCCTTTAATTCCATTCTATCCTCCATTCCGCATAAAGCAACTTTGATATAGAATAGAATTTCCAAAATCTGAAAAATTATGCAGGTCTTATCCTATATTGTAAATTTGTTGATATTTTCTAACAGCGTATCAACAGAATTTTCCAGACCCACAACAACTTGTTCTGAATCGCCGACAACTTTTGACAATTCAACAGACATCCCCGCCGTCTCCTGGGCAACTGCCGCGTTATCCTGGGCAAGCCCGTTCAGCACGGCAAGTGACTTGGTGACATTTTCCCTCTGGCTGTCGATCTCGCTTGTCATGATATCGATCGACTGCACGGAAGAAACGCAATAATCCAGCTGCTTATAAAGCTGGGTAAAGGTATCCTGCGTCTCGGACAGGGATTCCACCTGATCGTCGATCGACTCCCTCATCTCCTGCATAACCTCTACTGACTTTGCGGCATTGTCCGTCAATTCTGTGATGATCTGATGAATCTCATCAACGGAATCCGCCGACTGCTGCGCCAGCTTCCCGATCTCATCCGCCACAACAGCAAAGCCTTTTCCTGTCTCGCCGGCTCTTGCCGCCTCAATGCTGGCATTTAGAGAAAGAAGCCCTGTCTGGTCTGAAATCTCATTGATCAGATTTGCCGCCATCTTAATCTGCTGTACAGACTGGTTCGTCATTTCCATCTGCTGATACATCGAATTGATATTTTCCCTCGTCTCATTATTTACTTCGATCAGGCGGTTCAGCGTATTCATTGACTTTTCGCTCAACTGCCTCATATCCTGTGCATTGCCGTCCAACGTCGTCACCTCGGCGCCGGTCTTCTCAATGCGCTCTGCGATCACGCCCACTTCGCCGTTTGCATCCTCTGTAGAGCTTGCCTGTTCGTTTACATTTTCGGCGATTGAATTTACTGCGGTAGAAACTTCGCCGATTGAATTTTGCATCCCCTTAAAAATATCATCAAATTCTTTTAACGCCGTATTTACATTTCCCGCCACGGAGATAATATCATGGAGAAGCCCTCTGATATTATCCTGCGCGATTGACAGCGACTCCGCCACTCTCCCGATCTCGTTATTCTGTTTGACTTTGACTTTTGTCGTCATGTCGCCGTCTGATATCCTTTTAGCAAACTCCTGGATATCTTTCAGCGGCCGGACAATCTTTGTACCGTAGAGGAAAGCGATGACCAGGGCGACGATCATGGTAATGATAAACACAATGTCTACGCGCAGAAGCAGGCTGCCATACTGATCTTCATAGAATTTTTGCATCTCGCTCATGTCTAATTCCATATCGTCTATGTAATTTCCAGTAGAGACCATCCAGCCCCACGGTTCAAATATCTGGGAATACGCCAGTTTCGGGGCAACCGTCACACCGTCTGACTTTGTAAAGTAAAATTCATTAAAACCACCCTTATCTTTACTCTCGCAGCTTTTCTTGATAGATTGGACAATTTTAACACCATTCGGATCCTCCAGATCTTTTCTGTTATTCCCTTCATTCTCTGTAAGGATCGGATGCATCACCAGAATATAATTCGTATCGTCAATCCAGAAATATCCGCTCTGGTCATCCCGATAGCGCATCGCGCGGATTGCTTCTTTTGCATCATTCTTTGCCTGTTCTTCTGTTTTTTTGCCGTCTTTAAATCTGTCATATTCCGCCTGCAGAATAGAGATCGTGCTCTGTACCTGCGACTTGATTTCCGCCTTATACCCTTCGTATTTTGTATCTTCGTAGGTATTATAAGCGCCGGTTGACATAGATTTGATCGATATAATGCCATTTAACCCGATCGCCACAGCAGTAAGCGCCACTACCAGCACACACAACAACATAATAGAGCCCCTGAGGCTTTTGTTTTTCTTTTTTGTTTCTGTTCCTTTGTGTTTCATAATATTGTCCTTTCCGATTGTCAAAAAAGCAATCAATATATTTGTCTCTAGTTTATCACTAGTTTTTTAGAAAAGCAATAAAAAGTAAACACCTCTCTGCTTTTTTAAGCAAAAAAGAAGGAGACGCACTGTCTCCTCCTTTGCGGAATCGTTTACACGATCAGTATTTGCGCTTACGAGCAGCCTCAGACTTTTTCTTGCGACGAACGCTCGGCTTCTCATAATGCTCTCTTTTACGAATTTCCTGCTGGATTCCCGCCTTTGCACAGTTTCTCTTGAAACGGCGCAGAGCGTTATCCAATGTCTCATTTTCTTTTACGATCACATTTGACATAGTCTCACACCTAACC
>CANQCD010000197.1 GCA_947589455.1 uncultured Lachnospiraceae bacterium
TCGCTGCGGTAGTATTTTTCCCCTTCGGTTCCCCCTCCGGCGCTTCCGCTGCGGTAGTATCTTTCCCCTTCGGTTCTGTCCCCAGCGCTCCCGCTGCAGTAGTATCTTTCGCCTCCCCTTCCCCCCGGCTCATCGCAGCGAACGCCCTTGCACCGCTCCCGCTTGTAATGACTACATAGTCCAGATCTCCCAGGATCCGCTGCAATTCTTCCGCACGCCTGTCATCTCGAACCGTCTCATACAATACCGCCGTATCATAAAAAACTCCTCTGCCGCTTAACGCCTGTGCAAGGACACTGCTTCCCTGCAGCCCCCGCACAAGCAATACTTTTTCTCCTTCCGGCAGCCTGCAGGCCCATTCATCCGCCAGCGACTTTGATGTAAATCCTGACGGGCAAAAATCTGCATAATATCCATACTTTTCCAACACTTCCCCTGTCGAAGCGCCGACTACCGAAAACTTTACCCCTGCCAGGCGTCTATGATCAATCCGGAGCGACTGCAGACGCCGAAAAAAAGCATGGACGCCCGCTGCGCTGACAAAGACAATCCAGGAATACTGTTCTAACTGCATTAACATCCTGTCTGCCTCTTCCCCATTTCTCTCTCTGGTTTCCACCAGACTGACAGCAATCCCCTCCGCGCCAAACGGCAAAAAAGCCTCCTCTAACTTTTCTGCCATCTGCCTTGTCCCGGTAAACAAAATCCGTTTGCCGGAAAGCGGCATCGGCATATGCCATTCCATGTCCGCTTTTTCGGACACCACATCGCCTACCACGATCACGGCGGGCGTTTCGAGCTTTTCTTTCTGGACAATTTCTGTGATTGTTTTTAATGTCCCCTCCACTACCCTCTGCCTGGCAGTAAATCCTCTTGAAACCACTGCCGTCTTCGTATCTGGCGATTTTCCTTCCCGCATCAGCCGGCGCGCAATCTCATCAATCCGGTGAAGCCCCATCAAAAAGACAAGCGTCCCCTCTTGCTTTGCCAGCGTTCTAAAATCCACTGCCCGGTCTGTCTTGTCTTTTCCCTCGTGCCCGGTGACAATATGAAGGGAGGACGCCACATTGCGCTGCGTCACAGCAATCCCTGCAGACGCCGGCACACTGTAGCAGGAAGATACGCCGGAAATAACCTCGAAGCGGATCTGCGCCTTATCCAGCGCAAGACATTCTTCCCCGCCCCTTCCAAACACAAACGGGTCGCCGCCCTTTAGCCGCACGACATATTTTCCCTGTCTCGCCTTTTCTATCAGGATCGCATTGATCTCCTCCTGTTTTTGGGCGTGTTTTCCGGCACGTTTTCCAACATAGATCAGCTCCGCCTTTCCATCTGCTCTATTTAAGATAGAAGGCGAGATCAGATCGTCATAGACGATCACATCGGCGCGCTCCACACAGCGCATAGCCTGTATCGTCATCCCATCCCGCTGTCCGGATCCGGCGCCTGCCAGTGAGACAAAACCACCCCGCAGCTGTCTGGCAAGCCTTCCCGCAGCTTTTTTGATCTCTTCTTTTTCGATTCCGTCTACTGCGGCTCTCGCATAAGCAGGGTGGATCCCATCCTCTGCATACATTCCATAAAGCGCCGCTTTGTTTCCCCATTCTCTGTAAAAAACGCCGCACGGCGCATTACACGTGCCGCCAGCCGCCTTTAAAAACTCGCGTTCTGCCGTCAGGGCGCGTTCTGTTTCTGGATCAGACAGCGCCTCAAATACCGAACCAAGGGAATGTTCTCTATACTCTGCTGCCAGAATCCCCTGCCCCGCCGCTGGCAGAAACAAATCTTCTGAAAAATATTCATATTCTAAATCCGGCTCTTTGTCAAGCTTTAACCTCTTTAATCCCGCCGCCGCCAGAATAATGCCGTCATACTGCCCCTGCCTGAGTTTTTCCAGCCTGGTAGTCACATTTCCCCGCAGCATCTTTATCACAGCATCCGGATATATTTTTTTGATCTGGAGCTCCCTTCGCAGGCTGCCGGTCCCAATCACCATACCGGTCGTGCGCCTCCCCTTCTTTACCCTGACAAAAACATCCCTGCAGTCTTCTCTTTGCAATACGGCGCGCACCACAAGACCCTTTTCTGTCTCCATCGGGATATCTTTTGCACTGTGCACCGCCATATCAATCTTTCCGTCCAACAGCGCACACTCGATTTCCTGCGTAAAGACGCCTTTTCCACCAAAAGAAGCCAGGGGTCTGTCCAACTCCTGATCCCCCCTGGTCACGATCGGCACAAGCTCCACTTCCTCCGCTGGAAATGCCTGCATTATTTTATCTCTGACAAGCTCCGCCTGCGCCATAGCTAATTTACTTTGTCTGGTACCAATCCGTATCATGCCTTCACCTTATAACAACGCACGCTTACTGCCCCCTGCCTGTCCTGCCGGAAAAGTGCAGCAAGATTTCCTCCACTTCTCCTGGTGCAAGCGTCCGTCCCCGCTCCTTTCCACAGCGAAGCAGTGCCTCAAAACACGCCTTTCTGTCTTCCGAATCCAAAATCCTCTTTTTTACAATTTCCCTGAGACTTCCCAGCTGCTCTCCGAGCTCTCCATAATATTGTGGGAGCATCCTGTCAATCTCTTTTCGAATCTCCCTTGCCAATACCGGGCTTCTGCCCCCGCTTGAAATCCCCACCACGATCTCCCCCCGTTTTACCAGTGAGGGAAAATAGAAACTGCACATCTGCTTATCGTCAACCACATTGACAAGAATGCCCTGTTCCTTGCAATATCCTGAAATCTTTTGATTGACATCGCGCCTGTCTGTCGCCGCGATCACAGCAAATGCGCCGGACAGATCTTCCTTGCTGATCTCCCTTTGAACCAGCGTCAGCCTGTCCCCGGCCTCTTCCTTTTTCCGGACGATTTCCTCTGATATCTCCGGTGCGACCACCCGGACGTCTGCGCCGTATTCCAACAGCGCAAGGACTTTCCGGTATGCAGTCTGTCCGTCCACCGCCACTTTGCGTGAAAGCGACGTCTTTTCGAGC
>CANQCD010000198.1 GCA_947589455.1 uncultured Lachnospiraceae bacterium
CTGCTTCGCCATCCGGACAGCTGACGCTTTTCTGACCTTTGTTTTCTCTGTTGTTATGCCATCCAAACGACTAACGCCCTCCAATCCTTACTTTGTCTCTTTGACAATAACCTTTAACTTCCCTGTCACTTTTGGATGAAGCTTGATTGGCAATTCAAAAATCCCCGGCGTCTTGATCGGTGCATCCAATACCATTTTCTTTTTATCCAGATCGTATCCTAACTGTTCCTTTGCCGCCTGCGCCAGCTCCTTTGTCGAGACGGAGCCGAAGCTTCTCCCGCCAGAACCTGTTTTGATCGACACGGTAATCGACTTTTCCTTTAACTCTTCTGCAAATGCCTTCGCATCTTCTAACTGTTCAAGGGCAACTTTTTCTTCATGCTGTTTTTTTAATTTCAAATCATTTTTATTTTTTGCCGTTGCTTCTACTCCAAGCTTCTTTTTCAGCAGAAAATTTCTGGCATATCCCTCGCTTACTGTTACCATGTCTCCCTTTTTCCCAAGGGATTTTACATCTTCTAATAAAATAACCTCCATGCTGTCCTCCATTCCGAAGCATTGATGCGGTGGTTCGATAAAAAAACGGCGTATCCGTGCGTTTTTTATCTATGCTTCTCCTTCTGTGATCATGTTACTAATTGTTTTGCGTATCACTTCTTTTGCTTCTTCCATACTCATCCCTGTCAACTGCGCTCCCGCCACATTAATATGTCCGCCGCCGCCGAGACGTTCCATCATCACCTGGACATTCATCTCATCAATCGATCTTGCACTGATATAAATCTTGCCATTATATTTTGTCAGCACAAAAGACGCCTTAACACCGTTAATATCTAACAGGGAATTGGCAATTTTTGCCCCCAGTACAGTTGGGCTTTCAACGCCCTCCGAAGAGCTCTCTGCAATCGCATATTCATTCAGGTATAGCTCCGTATCCTGAATGGCCGCCGCCTTGACTTTATATTCCTCAATATCCTCGCGGAACGCTTTGCGCACACGGACAGCATCTGCTCCATTCCTGCGCAGGTATGCCATCGCCTCAAATGTCCGCACGCCTGTTTTGTTGGTAAAGAAATTGGTATCTACCATAATCCCGGCATACATCGCCTCAGCCTCCGCCGAATGCAGCCGCAGACCGTTTCCAATATATTGTGAAATCTCTGCAACCATTTCACATGCCGAAGACGCATATGGTTCAATATAAAAGAGAACCGCCTTTGCAATCGCATCGCCAGACTGCCTGTGGTGGTCGATCACTACGACAGACTGCGCCATATCAATAAGCTCCGGGCACTCTGTGTAATCCCCTTTGTTCACATCAACGATCACAAGGAGCGTCGTGTCGTCGACAAGCTCTTTTGCCTGCTCTGCATCGACAATCATATCCTCCTCATATTCTTTTGCATAAAACCGCTCCCTGATCGGCTTTACAGAGGAGGTAATCTCATTCAGTACAATATTGGCTTTCCGGTTCAACGTTTTCGCAATGCGGTAAATTCCGACAGATGCGCCAAAAGAATCCACGTCGCCAATAGAGTGTCCCATAACCAGGACACGTTCTTTTCCCTCGATCAGCTCCTTTAATACATGCGCCTTTACCCTCGCTTTTACCCTGGTATTTCTCTCAATCTGGACTCGTTTTCCGCCAAAAAACTGTTCTTTTTCACCATCTTTTACAACCGCCTGATCGCCGCCCCGTCCCAGCGCCAAATCCATAGCGGCGCGCGCACCCTCGTAACGCTCGACATAGCTTCCCTTGCCAACGCCTATCCCAATACTGATCGTTGCTTTCTGGTCGTTACCCAGATTGATATTCCGAATCTCTTCTAATATGGAAAAACGTCCGTCAATCAGTTCCTGGAGATGGCTCTGCTTAAAGGCAAAGAAAAACTTATCCTTTTCCAGCTTCTTCGAAACAGCGTCAATACTCTGCATATATTTGTTGACTTTGCGGTCTATCAGGGCGACTGTCAACGACTGCCGCACCTCATCGATACTTTCAATCAGCTCATCATAATTATCTATATACAAAAGCCCTACTACCATGTTTTCCGCTTCCCGCATCTTTTCCAGGTTGATGACTTCTGTTTCCTCGTACATATACATTGCAACGACGCGTTTCATCCCGATGAGCTGGCCAAACTCCATGGAATCATCCTGCACCCCATTCCCATCATCTATGATCAGATTTAACACACAGCGATAGTAGCGCCCATCCGCCTCAACGTGGATCACCTTTTCTCCTGGTTCTTTTGGCAGCGTGCTTTCATGGATCTCAGGAAAAATATTGGAAATACTTCTCCTTGCCGCCTTTTTGTTTACAATGACTTCTAAAAACTGGTTATTCCCCCAAAGGAGCTGGCCTTCTTCGCTCAAGATACCGTATGGAATATCCAGTTCCCAGATAAGCTTTGCCTGCATCTGTCCATAATTAGAAGCAAAAGAAAACAAATCCCGGCGGATTTTTTTCTTCCCTCCCAGATAAATTGCCAGTGTGCACAAAAGATAAATACCAAAATAAACTCCGGCAATAATCCCTGCTTTCCGATTGATAAACAGGAGCTGGACTTCTAACAGCACAAACAGAATATTAAACAGCAACGGGAAGACAGGATAGACCCTCAATATCCCCTTTTGCTTTAATCCTCGTTTCATAATTCACCTCATGCCGGGAGCGCTGGCGGCGCTCTCTTCTATGTCATAGCCGCATAACCATTAACTTATTGATTATAGCATTATTCTATATATCAGTCAAACTAATGCGTTTTTCCCCACTGTGGCATGGCGGCTTCCCCACTGCGGCGCGGCGGCTTTCTCACTATGGCGCGGCGGCTTTCTCACTGCGGCGTGGCGGCTTCCCCACTGTAGCCCGGCGGCCTTTACCAGCGCGGCTCTTCATGCGGACATCCGCCGTAAATCCGCACAGCGCGCACC
>CANQCD010000199.1 GCA_947589455.1 uncultured Lachnospiraceae bacterium
ATCAATCCTGCCACAGATGGCACAAATGCCACGCTTCCCGGAATATCTCTTCTTTCTGTACACTTATGTTTTGCTCCAGGCGGACAAATACAGTTTGTCCTGCAACTGACCGCCATATCCTCCAATGGTCTTATAGGCTTCTCTTCCGAATACACAACCTTTAACTTTTCTATACCACGTTTTTTCAATTCCCTCCGCATTACTTTCGCCAAAGGACATACTTTTGTTTTGTAGATATCAGCGACCTTAAACTGACTGCCATCTAATTTGTTCCCAGCTCCCATACTGCTGATAATAGGTATATTTTTTTCCTGCGCCTTCATAACAAGTTCAATTTTAGCAGTAACCGTATCTATTGCATCCACAATATAATCATACTCGTCAAAGGGAATTTCATCTGCATTTTCAGGCATGAAAAAACTCTTATGAATGGTTACATCTGCATCCGGATTGATTTCAAGTATCCTCTCTTTCATCACTTCTGCTTTATATTTTCCTACTGTTTTTCGTGTAGCTATAATCTGCCGATTCAGATTCGTCAGGCAGACCTTATCATCATCAATCAAATCAAACGCCCCAACTCCACTTCGTACCAGAGCTTCACAGGCATATCCTCCTACACCGCCAATGCCAAAAATTGCAACTTTTGAACTGGATAATTTATTCATCGCTTCTTTTCCAAGCAATAATTCTGTTCTTGAAAACTGTGTGAGCATCTATGTATCTCCTTGCTTTAAAATCAACCTTATTATTACACCATAAAAAACAGCAGATGCTATGCGCCTACTACTAGATCATATAGCAGTCTGCCCCCTGGCTGCCATCCATCAGATCCAATATCGTAATATGTTCAAAATAATCTTCAATAAGCTGCTGAAACCCCTCCCACATTTTCAGGGTTTTGCAAAAACCTACCCTGTCACAGCGGTTCGGCTGCTGCTCTAAGCAGGCAACTGGAGCAAAAGAGCCTTCCGTCACCCTTAATATACTGGCAATCGTATATTCCCCCGGTTCTTTCATCAGTTTATAACCTCCGCCTTTTCCTCTAAGCGCTGTCAGCAAGTTATTTTTGACCAGTATGGATACGATCGACTCCAGATACTTTTCCGATATTTCCTGCCGCTGGGCAATATCGTCTAATGGTGTATATTGTCCGGTATTATGCTCTGCTAAATCTAATATTACGCGGATTGCATAGCGTCCCTTCGTAGAAATTTTCATAATGCACCCACCTCCATATAACCTAGTTTAGCACAGGTTTATTATGTTTTTCAAGGTGTGTATATGCCAACTTTTCCGGTTTATACGCTGGATGAGAGGTATTTTCTGGAGAACGGCGTACGGAAGAAAGAGAAAAGAGGAAACCCAAAGGCGGAAAACGGCTTCCTCCATTACCTCCAAGCACTGCAAGAAAGCCTTTATCGCAAGCCGGAAGGGGAATGGATTTTGCAGCCCACAGTGTAAGAACCAGTTTAATGTCTACAAATCAAAGGAAAAGAAAAAAGGAGACAAAAGAAATGATTAAGAACAGGAATGTAAATATGCTGCCAACGGCAAGAAACTGGTGCTGATCAATGACATCCGCTTCAAAGGGAAACGGCGGATTGACTGGGACGATGTAAAACAATATCTCAAAGGTTATGTCGGAGATTATTATGAGATTGAGGAAAATGCAGAGCGTATCTTCATCGGTAATGAGCTGCCCGAAGAATATACAGAATCAGAGAGCCGGAAAAACCTTATGGGCGCAAACGCAAAAGCCAAAGCAAATGCTGCCACCGCCATACTGGAACTGATACAGATTGCCTCGAATCCGGCTTATGAAGAAAACCAAAAGGAAAAGCACAGTAAAAACGCCATGCTCGCCTGCTCATTAACCACGCTGAAAATGGCAAAAATATCTGTACGACATTCTGGCAATAAAAAAAACGAGCAAGCGTAACAAGATGTACGGTGAAAACCCATTTCTTATTGCCAATGATAAACCACCGGCATTGGCATGAGTGACGGTGTCTCCCTGCAGGCAAAGCCTACCATAATGCCCTGATCTCCTGCCCCTTTATTTCACTCATCCTGCTCTTCAGACAGTCATCCAGAACACTGTCTGCAATCAAGTCACAGAGCTTGTCGGGATGGCCTTCCGTCACGGATTCCGCTGTATAAAATCGTTTCGTAATCTACCTCCATTTTTTTCGTCTGTGCATAATTTTGCGCAAAAAATGGCGTGATGAATTCCTTTTTATCTGGAACACATCACACCGGGTTTACGGTTTCTTATTCATATTATTATCATAAAAGAAAAACTCCCCGGATAATCCGAGGAGCCTTCAGAAGCTATACCTTGCGGTCATACGGCTTCGTTGAAATTTTATAAGCTACTCACTGTATCTTGATTTCTCAAGCGTGAGACTTAATCTTATTTTTCCCCTTACACCCTCATTATATGCAGCAGATACAAAAAAGTCAATTACAAATTGTAGGCTCTTTTGAATTTTCTCTTTACCATTTCAAAATCCTCTGGTGTCAGCATACCAATACAGCCACGGGAAACATCCAGCCTTGACTTACTCACTGCACGTATTTCCTCACACTGTACCACACTGTCTTTTTCCAGGAAATCATATGTATTCATATGAGCCGGCACTTTCCTTCCAGGCGACAGCATTTTGTCATCATCTTCCGTATCAGAATACAAAAGAAACCATGAATCCTGGACAGGAAGGTTGTTTGCATTCGTTTTTCCTTTTGCATCAGTAATGCAAACCACAACAATTTTTTCAGAATTGTTTATCTTATTATTTGACATCACTAATACAGGACGCATCTTGTTTTTCTCCGTCCCGACATTATAACCCAAATTACAATACCATATCTGTCCGTGCAGAACCTGCCTGCGTTTGTTTGTATTAAATTTAGAAATTCGATTGTA
>CANQCD010000200.1 GCA_947589455.1 uncultured Lachnospiraceae bacterium
AGTAAAAATATTTATGCGCACAACCAGCAAAGGAAAATGTCACTTCGTGACGCTAGTTGGCGCGGCAAAGTGTGCTTTGCATTTTGTTTTTGTTAATTTGCAAGAGTATGCGAAGCACACTTTGTTTAGATTCAGGATATAGTGTACATTGCAGGTATCAGTATTAGACGTGCTGTACTAGAAATTCCCATCAAAGTGGAACAGCAGTTTTTTGGCAACGGTGCGGTCTTCCAGAAAATCCCGCTTATGGTACTGATAAGATACGGCGTAGACAATACGGTAGATCAATGTACCGATGCATGTCCCGATAAGCGCCAGGGCAAAATCGTCAATATCGCTGCTGCCGACTCCGAAAAAGTATTGCAGCAGTTCAATCAGCGCAGGGAAACAGATATAGGCCATTATGCGCAGAAAACGGTTGATATCCCTGCAGTATACCCGCGCCAGAAAGCCGAATGGGATGAAAAAGACGATCGTTTCTGCGAGGTACTGGATCACGGTCGTTAAATCAGTTCCGGCATTCAGGGCATTTTCGATATAACTGCCGGTTGCCATGAAAGGGATAAAATTATGCGCGCCAAAAGTGCTTATCTCAAAAGGAGGATAGAGCGGCGTCAGGAAAAACTGTTTTATTATGGCAAGCAGGTAAATCATCACAAAGACAAGATTCATACCGTGGAAAAAGAAGCAATATCCACCAAAACGCGGACCTCTGTCGGCAAAGTCGCGGATGAAACAATAGATATAAGGAATCAGCCAGTTTACCAGCAAAAAAAGGAGAGTCCAATAATCGTATTGAATCCATTCATTTGGCTGCATCAGATAGACAATGCTGCAGAAGCCTGCCGAGGTGACTGTCATAAAGGCAGAATGCAAAAGGCAGTTTTTATATTCCAGCGACGTCTCCAGAAAAAAGTGGGACAGGATCAGTGCGGTCACTGCTGCAACTGCTGTGGCAATGAAGTGCTGCGGTATAAAATAATAGATAAATATTTCTAAAAGTAAAGACAGCAGGGACAGCAAAAGAATAAGGCTGGTGATGTTTACGGAACGTTTATTCATGGCGGACTGACCTCCTAATCAGTTGTTTTTTTCATCGTTTGTTTCTTCCAAATTATACAGACTGAAAAAGAGTGTGTCAAGAAATAGCAGTGCACATTTTTTGTATTATATGGAATGTTATTCTTTGCAGATGTTTTGCGCAAAATGCAAAAAAGATAGAGATTGGCAGAGTTTTTGATTGATAATCTGACGGATGCATAGTAAGATAACTGTATTGTATTTATAGGCCCGGCGGCCGGATGGCAGGCGCGCTTATGGGGAGCAAAGGGATGGGAGAAGGATAGGATTTAGCCATACAGCAGGCATGGCCGGATGACAGGCACGCTTATGGGGAGCGAAGGGGGAGAGGGATAGGATTTAGCCATACAGCAGGTATGGCCGGATGGCAGGCGCGCTTATGGGGAGCAAAGGGATGGGAGAAGGATAGAATTTAGCCATACAGCAGGCATGGCCGGATGACAGGTACGCTTATGAGAAACGATAGGAGTGAAAAAGGATGATGATTTTTGATACACATGCTCATTATGACGATGAGGCTTTTGACGGGGACAGGGAGCTGCTTTTAGAAAAAATGGCGGAAAAAGGGATTGGGCGCATTGTAAATATTGGGGCTGATCTTGATTCTACCAAACAGTCGGCTGCCCTGGCGGAAAAATATGATTTTATCTATGCGGCGGCGGGAGTCCATCCCTCTGACACGGATCATATGACAGAGGCGGATATGGATTGTCTGCGCAGTACAGCAAGATGTGACAAAGTCGTTGCTATCGGGGAGATTGGATTAGACTATCATTATCCTGACATAGACAAAGCGTCTCAAAAGAAGTGGTTCCAAAGGCAGCTTGCCCTGGCAGAGGAAATGAAGCTTCCCGTTGTGATCCATAGCAGGGATGCGGCGCAGGATACGCTTGCCATTATGCAGGAAAATCACGCAGAGCGTATCGGCGGTGTGATCCACTGTTTTTCCTACGGATGGGAGATGGCGAAAATCTATCTGGATATGGGGTTTTATTTAGGAATTGGCGGCGTGCTTACCTTTAAAAACGCAAAAAAGTTAAAAGAGGTTGTACAGCGTGCCCCGATAGACCGGCTGGTGCTGGAAACAGATGCGCCATATCTGGCTCCGGAACCGTTCCGGGGAAAAAGAAATGAATCGCCTTACTTATCTTATGTGGCGGAAGCGCTTGCGCAGCTCAAAGGGCTGCCGGTCGAGAGCGTTGTTCAGATCACTGCAGAAAATGCAGAAAAACTATATCGCCTGGAGCATATGCCAAATGAGTGACCCAGGCAGTCTGGGAGCGGAGGAACCAACAATCACTTGCGCACAATGCGAATGCCTTTAAATGAATGACCCAGGCTGTCTGAAAACAGAGGAGCAGCGGTTTTGCTTAGCCGCTATGAGATTGTTTTTTACTGTCCTCTGCTGTCCCCTGTGAAGCGGAGGGGCGGGGCTTTGTTCAGTATTCTGCGGTCTACTCCGTATTTTTATGGAAGAGCAGCTTTTTGATCTGGGTGTATTTTTTCTCTGGAATCGGAAGTTCCGTTCCATCAGATAGGATTACTGCAAAACGGCGGACGTCTTTTCGTCTGTGGGACGCTGATACATTCAATTTCCGTGCCAAACCATTCGCGGGAGGAGGCGTCCATCTGCTCTAATTCGCCAAAATAAGTGCATCGGGGCTTTCTGGAATGGGCATTTTCCACAGCCGCGCTATTGGTCTGGATATCATCCGCTTTAAGTCAATCCTCCTGATAATGTCCACCTCCTGTTCTGGAGATGAGTTTACCACATCTGGGACATTTTCTCTTGT
>CANQCD010000201.1 GCA_947589455.1 uncultured Lachnospiraceae bacterium
GCCTCGGCGGTATCCGCCAGCATAAGCCCCCGCAGATACCAGATAAATTCTGTCAAAAACTGGTTTAGATCCCTTCCCTGCATCATCATCTCATTGATCAGCCGGATGCAATCTATGACGTCCTGCTTTATGACGCTTTGGAACATTCTGCTATACACCGCAGTATCTACTGCTCCCAGCACTTCCAGCGCTCTCTCATAGGTCAGCTCCTGTCCCAGATAAAAGGCAATGCACTGGTCAAGCAGGCTCAGGGCGTCTCGCATCGACCCGTCCGCAGTCCTGGCAATATAGCGGAGAGCTTTTTCTTCCGCCTGCACGGACTCTTTATCCACCAGCTCCCGCAGCCTTGCCGCGATCGTATCAATCGAAATCCGCTTAAAATCATACCGCTGGCAGCGGGAATGAATCGTAATGGGGATTTTATGCGGCTCTGTTGTCGCAAGAATAAATATCACATAAGACGGCGGCTCCTCCAACGTCTTTAACAATGCGTTAAACGCTCCCGCAGACAGCATATGTACCTCGTCTATAATATAGACCTTGTACTTTCCCTCTGCCGGGGAATACTGAACCTCGTCAACAATGTCGCGGATATTCGCAACGCTGTTATTGGAAGCCGCATCAATCTCAATCACATTCATGGAAGCCTGCCGGTTAATCTTTTCACAGACCTCACAGGCATTGCACGGATTCCCATCAATCGGATGTTCACAGTTTACCGCCTTTGCTAAGATCTTTGCCACCGTCGTCTTCCCTGTTCCCCTTGTGCCGCAAAAAAGATAGGCATGTCCAATGCGCTCTGTCTGAATCTGATTCCTCAGCGTAGTGACGATATGTTCCTGTCCCTTTACCTCATCAAATTCTCCCGGACGGAATTTCCGGTATAACGCTGTGTAAGACATGCCTGTTCCCTCCTGCTTAATCGCCAAAACAAATCCCTAATCCTTTGGCTTCTTTTATTATAGTAGAATCCGGATCCACCATTTTGAGCTTTCCTGCCACATCCTCTAACGGGACCGGAACAATCTCGCCATCACGGAATCCTACCATATATCCATACTGCTCTTTTTCAATCAATCTCGCCGCTGCAGCGCCCAGGCGGCTTGAGATCACCCTGTCATAAGGACACGGCTCGCCTCCGCGCTGTGTATGCCCCGGAACAGTAATCCTTACTTCCTGTCCCGTCCTCTCCTGGATTTCCTGCCCTAGTTTATAGGAAATAGAAGGATATGGGGTTTCTTTGCGTTTTGCCTTCAGTTCCTTTTTCGATAAAGCAGCGTCTTCCTTCGAAATTGCGCCCTCTGCCACAGCAAGGATAGAAAATCGTTTCCCTTCCTTTGTGCGCTTCTCAAGCGCCTTTACTACCGACTTGATATCGTACGGTATTTCCGGCAGAAGGATAATATCTGCGCCGCCGGCAATCCCTGCGTGAAGCGTCAGCCATCCCACCTTATGTCCCATGACCTCCACGATAAACACGCGTCCGTGAGACGCCGCCGTCGTATGGATACAGTCAATCGCATTCGTTGCGATATCCACGGCGCTCTGAAAACCGAACGTGATATCTGTCCCCCAGATGTCATTATCGATCGTCTTTGGCAGAGTGACGACATTACAGCCCTCTTCCCGGAGGAGATTGGCTGTCTTGTGCGTCCCATTCCCCCCCAGGATCACCAGGCAGTCCAGCTTCCATGCCTTGTAATTGCTCTTCATCGCACTTACCTTATCAAGGCCGTTCTCATCCGGCTCGCGCATATGTTTAAACGGCTGCCTTGATGTACCGATGATCGTTCCGCCTTCTGTCAGGATACCCGAAAAATCTTTTGGCTTTAACAGTTTGTAGTTTCCGTAAATCAGCCCTTTGTATCCCTCTAAGATTCCATAGATCTCAATGTCGGAATAAATCTGATACAACGTCTTTGCCACGCCGCGCATTGTCGCATTCAGGCTCTGACAGTCGCCGCCGCTTGTCAAAAATCCAATTCTTTTCATCAAATAACACCTGCCTTTCTATTTTCCCTGCCGTCCGGACAGCCATCCTGCCGCCTGCAGCAATCCTCTATAAAGCAAATCCCTGCCGATCATTTCAGTTTCCAGATATCGTCATTGTACTGGGCAATCGTCCTGTCAGAGGAGAAAAATCCTGCCTTGCCGATATTGACAAGCATCTTCTTTGCCCAGCCCTGGCGGTCTTCATAATCTGCAAACACCTGCTCCTTCACCCTGATATAGTCTTTAATGTCAAGAAGCGTCATAAACCAGTCTTTTGTCACAATCTCCATATACAGGCGGATCAGGCTCTTTTTATTTCCCACGGCAAACATTTCTTTGCTGATCAGGAAATCAACCATCTTTGCAATCTCTTCATCTTCATCATAGAATTTTTCAGAAGAATAATCTTCTTTTTCGTAGTGCCTGATCACCTGCTCGCTGGACTCACCAAATATATAGATGTTGTCGTCGCCGACAAACTGGTGGATCTCTACGTTGGCGCCGTCCTCTGTGCCCAGTGTCACTGCACCGTTAAGCATAAATTTCATATTGCCGGTACCGCTTGCCTCTTTTGACGCAAGCGAAATCTGCTCGGAGATATCTGCTGCCGGAATCACTTTTTCCGCATAGGTCACATTATAGTTTTCCAGCATAACTACATTCAGATACGGGCTGACATCGGCATCGCTGCGGATCACCTCGGAAAGGCACAGAATCGCATGGATGATATCTTTCGCAATCGTGTAGGCCGGCGCCGCCTTTGCGCCAAAAATCATAGTGATCGGCGTTTTTGGTTTGTTGCCCTTTTTAATCTCAAAATATTTATGAATAATATACAGTACGTTCATCTGCTAC
>CANQCD010000202.1 GCA_947589455.1 uncultured Lachnospiraceae bacterium
TTTGAAGGCAAATACCTCATCGGCGGGGGCGGTGTTTATCGAAGTTTTCTGCCATACTGCGATACTGCCTATGTGACAAAGGTTGATTATCGGTATGAGGCGGATACGTTTTTTCCTGATCTGGACAAAGACGATGAGTGGGTAATGACGCACGATTCGGAAGAGCAGACATATTACGATTTGGAGTATTATTTCACGATATATAAGAAAAGATAACGATCACAGTAATTTGTTGGCAAAGAGATCAAGCAGATGGAAGGGATTGGGAGCGTCGATGGCAGGAAACTTTTCTAAGTATGACTGGCGGCAATCTTAAGATTGCCGCCAGACGCGATACAGCTTAACAGCCATATTGTTTAAGGCAGTTTGCGGCTTCCTCTGGCGATAGTCCCATTTTCTTCTGGAGCTGCCCAATGATCGCATTGTCCTCCAGACCAAATTCACGAGCCATTTCAATGAGCATATTGGTTTTTCCGCGCTCCAGCCCGCGTTCCAAGCCCTGTTCCAGCCCATACTCCAAGCCTTCCTCGTATTTTTCCTGGTAATGCATCTGTAACGTCATATAATCCAACCGCCACCTTTCATTTTTTCGGGCAGATTTTACTGCTTCATTCAGTTTCCGGGTGTAATCATCCTGCGGCATCTTGCCGTCAATGTAATCCAACAGCTTTTTCAGCTCCGGCGTGACGTCGTCTTTCGTCCCTTTTGTGTTCAGGATGATCTTTACAGCTTCATCTCCAAGCATCAGCTCTGGATTTTGGATGCACGGTTTTCAAATGTGTAAATGTGTCTGCCCTCGCCAAACAGGTCAAAAGTACAGACAAAGATGATGAAACTGCATTTTAAGTTTCGGTAATCTTCGCCTTTTTCGAGGATATTTAAATCAACCATCCCCTGATAATATCTTGTCCTTTTCGGCAGATTTTGATTTCCGCGAGTAACGAGCCAAGCGGACGTGCTTGCACGTCCATTTGGCGACTGCCGCGAGAGTTAAATACCCCGCCCTTGGGGTGACCAAATAAGAACAAGCTAAGTCATGCCCCGTAGCTTGCTGCGGGGTATTTGACTTGTTGTCGCCTGCATTTCGATGTTGTAGACGATGCCGTCTTCGTCTTCCACAAAAATATCCAGGCGAACTCCTTTCGCGTCAGCAGAAAGATTGATGGTTTCCTGAGATTTCGGGTATTCAATGCGTGCGATCTTCACGCCGAGTACCCGCTCCAGAAATGGTTTACAGTATTCAGGATTTCTCATGATCAAACTAAACATGAAGTCATCCTGCAGTTCAAGTTGATCGAAGTTTTTTTGCATAATTTGAGCCCTTTCTGGCTCTCCCAACATCATTATACAAGAGTTTGGGGACTATTGCAAGCATAAGATGAATTTTTGAACCTTTATATCCGTGCAAGCGCATCCATCTGGCTCATTGCCCGCAGAAATAAAGTTTTTTTGTCACAATTCCTATCTCTCTATGGAGGAAAGACAAAAAATACCGATATAATTATAGAGATTATGACAGAGGATGTCTCGTGTGAAAAATCATGCTGATGCGATGATTTTCCCACACGGCTATTTGTGAGAAGAACTTTCGTTCTTTGGAGCGCTCACAAATAGCTTTGATGACACGCCGCCGGTGGTAGAACGCTCCGGAATGGGGGATTTTTATGATAACGGTATCTGTAAGTGCGAAAGACAAATCGGAACATATGGAGCAGAAAGACAAGAATACCATCTGGCGAGAGACGATCGCACTGATGGAAAAGGCGACGGTCAATGTCAACGAAAAAGACCGCGCCGCTTATGAGCAGAAGATCATGCAAAAGCTGAAATCCGGAAGAAAGCTGACTTCCGACGAGATGGAATATCTCCGGGTTTATCAGCCGGAGCTGTATCGTTCGGCGTGCCGCGTAGAAAATGCGAGAAAGGTCTTAAAAACAAAGCTAAAGAGCTGCAAGTCCAAGCAGGAGGTGCAGAATGTGATCTCTGTCCAGCAGGAGTATTTAAAGGCGTTGGACGGAACGGATAAGGAATATATGACGGCAATGGTTCAGCGGGAATGTCAGGAGTTTAAGAAGACAAGCGAATACGCGAGACTTCCCGAGACGACGAAGCAGGAGAAAAGGCGGGAGAAAAAAATCGTCTTCGGCGGAGAGAGTGGGGATGAGGAAGCCGGTTATGACAGAAATCGTGTTGCGCTTCTGGGATATTCGCAGATCCAGTGCGATACGATCACGCAGATGGCGCAGGCTTTTACCGCATAGAAGACAGGAGACTGCCGGAAAACAAAGAATATATCAAAAAGAGACATACCTGACAGTATGCCTCTTTTTGATGGGATAGAAAATTGCAAGCCCTCCGAAAAGGAGGGCTTTAAAATATAGTGGATCACAAGGGCAAAACGCTGGTTTTGCCCTTGTGATAGGAAACTCCTTGAAACTTAGTTGCGTGCAAAGGCAAGCGGCTGTTTTTTGTATCAATGCTTTCCTGATAAAACGAGTTTCTTTAATGTTATCCCATGATTACGGTGACGTCGTAGGATGTCTTTCCTTTCTCATAAGGGATAACTGTTGTGCCGGTAAATTCTGTGCCGTCGACGATCAGCTTTGCAACGCCCTTTTCTACCTTATTCGGATTTTCAACCTTGATATTGTAGGTTCCCTCCCGGTACTTTCTGGTCAGCGTAAAGCCGTCCGCCATTTCTGAAGGGATACATGGATCGATGCTGAGCCCCTTTAACGTCGGCGTTACGCCCAGGATATACTGCGATACATTGACGAACGTCCATGCGGCCGTACCGGTCAGCCAGCTGTTCTTTGCCTGTCCAAAGAAGTGAGCGTCTTTGCCGG
>CANQCD010000203.1 GCA_947589455.1 uncultured Lachnospiraceae bacterium
CCAAACTCACCGGCGATCGTAGCGTCTACTGTCGGGATGATTCCGTCGTAGATGTTACCTGTCGTACCGTCAATAGAGATTTCAGAACCCTCTGTATAAGTCTTTCCTGCCAGCTCAAATTTCTTGTTTTCCTCATCCATAACAATGTCGCCGCAGCCAGATACACAGCATGTACCCATACCACGCGCAACTACGGCTGCATGAGATGTCATACCGCCGCGGACTGTCAGGATACCCTGTGCGCTCTTCATACCGGTAATGTCTTCCGGCGACGTCTCAAGACGGACAAGGACAACCTTCTCGCCGCGTGCAGCCCATTCTACTGCATCGTCCGCTGTAAATACCACTTTACCACAGGCAGCTCCCGGTGAAGCGCCGAGCGCTTTTGCTACTGGAGTAGCAGCTTTCAGTGCGTCTGCGTCAAACTGAGGATGGAGAAGCGTGTCGAGGTTACGAGGATCGATCATGGCAACTGCCTCTTCCTCTGTTCTCATTCCCTCATCTACTAAATCACAGGCAATCTTGAGCGCTGCCTGTGCTGTTCTCTTACCATTTCTGGTCTGAAGCATATAGAGATGTCCGTGCTCAACAGTAAACTCCATATCCTGCATATCTCTGTAATGTTTTTCCAATGTCTGGCAAACATCCTTGAAATCATTAAATGCCTCTGGGAACTTGTCAGCCATTTCTGTGATCGGCATCGGTGTACGCACGCCGGCAACTACGTCCTCGCCTTGTGCATTTGTCAGGAACTCACCCATCAGCTTCTTCTCGCCGGTTGCCGGATCACGTGTAAACGCCACGCCTGTACCGCAGTCGTCGCCCATGTTACCGAATGCCATAGACTGTACGTTTACCGCTGTTCCCCATGAATATGGGATATCATTGTCGCGGCGATATACATTTGCACGCGGGTTGTCCCATGAGCGGAACACAGCCTTTACTGCGCCCATCAGCTGCTCTTTCGGATCGTCCGGGAAGTCTTTTCCAATCTTTTCCTTATATTCTGCTTTAAACTGGTTTGCAAGCTCTTTCAGATCGTCTGCATTCAGCTCGACGTCCTGCTGAACGCCTCTGTCTGCTTTCATCTTATCGATCAGCTCTTCAAAATATTTCTTGCCGACTTCCATAACAACGTCGGAATACATCTGGATAAAACGACGATAGCAGTCCCATGCCCAGCGTGGATTTCCTGATTTTTCCGCAATCGTATTTACTACAGTCTCGTTCAGTCCAAGGTTCAGGATCGTATCCATCATACCCGGCATGGAAGCACGCGCACCGGAACGGACAGATACCAGGAGCGGATTCTCCTGATCTCCAAATTTCTTCCCTGTAATCTCTTCCATCTTTACAATGTACTCGTTGATCTGTCCCTGGATCTCTTCATTGATCTCACGTCCATCCTCGTAATACTGAGTACATGCCTCTGTTGTAATCGTAAATCCCTGTGGTACTCTGTCCTTACCAAAGATGCTGGTCATCTCAGCCAGGTTAGCGCCCTTGCCGCCAAGGAGCTCACGCATGTTTGCATTACCCTCGCTGAACAAATAAACCCATTTGTTTGCCATTGAAACATTACCTCCTAAATTTGTAATAATAATTGATTGAAGCGCTAAAATGGCTTCCAGCGCTGAAATCATCCCTGCGAATTAACGTCGCACCTATTGACCTGTACCGATACACCCGCACTGCCGGACACACACAGCCTGTACGCTCAGACGCACTACGCCCACTATCTTCCAGGTCGCTATGGTTAAGTATACCATAGAATCCCATGTTATGAAAAGCGTTTTTTCAAAAAATTGGGATTTTTTTGCCGTCATATTGACGCCGTATATGCCTCTGTGGAGCAAATGCCGTGCAGAACTCTCTGCAACAGCCGTCCCCGCGCTCAGTCTAACACATCCAAATCTTCATTTCCGTTTATGTACTCCCTGTTTGCAACCCGCTTTTTCTCCCGGTTCTCTTCTACCAGCTGCGAAAGCTTTTCCTTGACTTCGGAAACGTCCCTGATATTTTTCAGCTCAAAATTCCCCATCGTAGTGTCCCCGGAAGATACTTCAATCGTTCCGATACGAAAAATTTTCTGAAACAGCGTTTTGCTCACCGTCAGGTCAAGAATGCGATAAAGACGTATCTCATCTTCCACTGTCTTTAAAAGGCCTGTCTTGATAAACAGCCTGTCTTCCGATAGCGAGTATTTTGTAAAGGTCCACGGCAATCCAAAAATATTTCTTTTTCTGTCCTGCCATAAAATCTGAATATTACTGTCCATCTCTATTTCCTCCTTCTGACGGAAACACCGCCATTTCTTTCACATTGCGCGCTGCTTCTTTTTGTCCCATCCAGACCGCCAAAGCAAACTCCATGCCACCGCCGTTTTCCTGCATCGCGCACTGCACTTAAAATATCTGCCAAAACCCCGCGCTTTAAACCGCCTCTCTGTCCTTGCATTTTGGGAACGAGCCGCAAATCTAAAAAGCGAAGTCCAAGTAAGAATATTATAATTTATCAGTGCAAAAAAGACAACCGTCTTCCTGACACAGAATTGCTTCCTGACTGTACGGCGCAGAGCGGCTGGCTCCCTCCATAGAATCGCTCCCTGACTGTACGGCGCAGAGCGGCTGGCTCCCTCCATAGAATCGCTCCCTGACTGTACGGCGCAGAGCGGCTGGCTTCCTCAAAAAAAAACTCCCCTAACCCTGTTTTAAGGATTAGAGGAGTTCTTCAGAAATCTCTGTTTGTCGGCGTGCGGCTTCCTGCTTCGCAGAAATATCCTTATTTTACAACTGCTTTTTTCGCGCCTCTTGCCCGAAGTATCT
>CANQCD010000204.1 GCA_947589455.1 uncultured Lachnospiraceae bacterium
CGGATCATCGGTTCGCGTATCGGCCAGAAAGTGATCGGATTTAACACGGAACTGTCAAAATCGGTTGACGATAATGTCGGCGAGCTGTTTAAACAGGTTTTGCCGGAAGATCTGGTAAAGTTTGGGCTGATTCCGGAGCTGATCGGGCGCGTGCCGGTGACGGTTGCGCTGGATCTGTTAGATGAGGAGGCGCTGACCAGGATTTTGGTAGAGCCGAAAAATGCGATCACAAAACAGTATGAGAGGCTGTTTGAGATGGATAATGTCAAGCTGACTTTTGAGGAGGATGCAGTCAGGGCAGTGGCAAAGAAATCCTTTGAACGCAAGACCGGCGCCAGAGGGCTTCGGGCGATCATGGAATCTGTCATGATGGATGCGATGTTTGAAGTGCCTTCGGATGAAGAGGTAAAGGAATGTGTTATCACAAAAGAGTCTGTCGTCGGCGACGAGCAGCCTAAATTAATCCTGAACAATGATGAGATCAGGCTGCTGCCGGAGAAGAAGTCGATTCCCGGAGGCAAGACAGAGAGTGAGATCGCATAATGTTTTGGATTGGAAACAGGCAGCCTGCGAGACGGTTGGAAAACAGTGATCGATTGTGCAAATCGCACTGCAAACCGCACAATAAGAATCGAGAAAAGGAAAGTTTCGCCGGCTGCTTACGCATAGAAAAAACAACAGGAGGGTGCTTTTTTCAAAGGCACCCTTTTTACCAATTTGGGTGGGGTGAGCCATAGCGCCAAAAAAGGGAAAATGCAAAGGTAAAAAGATGGGGGAAAGAAAGATGGAGCAAGACAGACAGAGTTATCCGTTCATTCCACTGCGGGACGTAGTTGTTTTTCCGGGAGTTACTGTTTATCTGGAGATTTCAAGGCAGACTTCAAAGAATGCGCTGCTTCATGCCATGAATACACAGAAAATGATCGTGACGGCAGCACAGAGGGATTCCGACGGAGAACAGACGGGCATGGACGATGTATTCGGGGTGGGAACATTATCGGAGATCAGACAGATCGTAAAGCTCCCGGGACAGAATATCCGTGTTGTGATAAAGGGGTTAAAAAGCGTGGAGCTCCAATATATGGAAACAAAAGAGGACTATGTTGAGGTGTCCGCCAGCGACCATATCGTGGAGGGGGAATCGGGATATTCTCTGGAGGTCATTGCCATGGTGCGGGGGCTGAAAGAGCTGTTCCGCATTTATGCGGGCTTAAACAAAGCAGTCAACAAAAAAGTCGTAGAAGAGATCTTAGATTATACAGACCTTGAAAAATTGATCTATCAAGTGGCCGCGAACAGCACGGTCAATTATCAGTTTAAGCAACGGGTTTTAGAGCAGGATTCATTAAAGGCGAAACATGAACAGCTCTCTGTCATATTGAACCGGGAAATCGGCATCATGCGGATCCAGGAAGATATTGCGCTCAAAGTGAAAAGCCAGGTAGAAGAAAATCAAAAAGAATACTACCTGCGGGAGGAGATCAAGGCGATCCATAAGGAGTTAGGGCAGGAGGATGTTGTCTCCGAGGCGGATAAATATGCAGAACAGGCGGCGTCATTACAGGCGCCGGGGGCGGTAAAGAAAAAATTAGAAGAAGAGATCGCCCGTTTCCGCAAGGTTTCTTCCAATTCCTCAGAAAGCGCCGTGATCAGAGGGTATATTGAGACGCTGCTGCAATTTCCGTGGAAGAAGAAAAAGAAAGAACAGCTTGACCTTGCTGTGGCAGAGCAGGTATTAAATAAAAACCACTATGGGCTGGAAAAAGTGAAAGAGCGCATGATTGAATTTCTTGCCGTCAAGGCGTTAAAAAACGATGGGAGCAGTCCCATCCTCTGTCTGGTGGGACCGCCGGGGACCGGAAAGACGTCCATTGCAAAATCGGTGGCGGAGGCGTTGGGACGAAAATATGTCAGGATCTGTCTTGGCGGCGTCCGGGACGAGGCGGAGATCAGGGGGCACAGGAGGACTTATGTCGGGGCGATGCCCGGCAGGATTGCCGCCGCTATAAAAAATACTGGCGTCAGGAATCCGTTGATGCTGTTAGACGAGATTGATAAGCTTGGCAGCGACTATAAGGGAGATCCGGCGTCGGCGTTGTTAGAGGTGTTAGACCCGGAGCAGAACAGGCATTTTTCAGATCATTATATTGAGCTGCCGATCAATTTGTCCAGGGTGTTTTTTATCTGTACGGCCAATTCCACCGACACGATCCCAAGACCGCTGTTAGACCGCATGGAAGTGATCAATCTGTCCGGCTATACAGAGAATGAAAAGTTTCATATAGCGAAAGAGCACCTGCTTCCCAGACAGATTAGAGAAAACGGGCTGGAGGGAAAGAAATTTCAGATTTCCGATAAAGTGATATTAAATGTGATCCGTTATTATACCAGAGAGGCGGGAGTGCGCGGACTGGAAAGGACATTGGCCTCCCTGTGCCGGAAGGCGGCAAAAGAGTTCGCATCCGGGGAAAAAGAAGTGATACGGATATCGGACAGAAATTATAAAGCGTATCTGGGAAAGGAGCTGCATCGTTTCAATCCGGTTGGGCAAAGGCCGGAGACCGGCGTTGTCCGGGGGCTGGCGTGGACGAGCGCCGGGGGAGACACATTAGACGTAGAAGTCGGTATTACGCAGGGGAGCGGGAAACTGGAGCTTACTGGAAAAATGGGAGAGGTGATGCAGGAGTCTGCAAAAATCGCCCTGACCTGCGTTAAGATTGCCGTGTCCGGAAAAAAGGACAGCCAATATTTTGCAGAGCATGATTTCCATATCCATGTGCCGGAGGGCGCTGTGCCGAAGGACGGCCC
>CANQCD010000205.1 GCA_947589455.1 uncultured Lachnospiraceae bacterium
ATTGTACTATAAAAAGGTTATAAAGTCAGTATTTTCAATGCTTTCAGGCAATTTTATTTTGTCATAAGCAGACACTACTTATATAATATGATCGATTGGCAAAAAAGCACGTTGATACGCTTCGCTTTTGTGGCATCCTGCCGCATAAAATGCTCCGGTATAGAATTAGAGAGAAAACCTTCCGACACAGACAGCGCAGCCGAACTATCTATAGCGTGAAGGGATAAGCCAGTCCGCCATCCCGTGCCCCCTTTCTGTTAAAACAGCCGAGGCGGCAGATCAATCTGTCGGTCACGTCCAGTACCGCGGAGCCTGTATCAGTAGATTTCTGTTAAAACAGCCAAAACGGCGGATCAATCCCTATACGAAGAGATCTACATTAGCTCCCAGACCTGGATTGACAGACTGTTCCATCATAGAACGCTCCATCATATCAATCATTCCTGCGCCAAGAGTTTCTGTCATATCAAGCGATTTTGCGAGCATGGCAACTCCTACTTCGTCCATGATCTTTGCCTGTGACAGATTGACCGATGCGCCTGCTATCCCCATCATATCCATATTATCCCTCCTATCTTTCTTTGCTTTCTTTTTTGTTTTCTTCTTATTATAATGTTTTTTTCTTTTCTTTACAAGACGCTAACCGCACCAAATGAAAAAGGGCACCGCTACATTTCAAAGCCAGGAGAGCTTGCAATTTCCTATCCCATGAAAAAGAGCGCTGCCTGCGCTGGTGCCCTTGTACACCGCTACATTTCAAAGTCAGGAGGGCTTGCAATTTTCTATTCCATGAAAAAGGGCAGCATATCCGCCTTGATCGCTTTCGTATTTTAAATCGATTGCCCACCGAGGGGCGTGTTTAATTTTTGCCGGATTTTGCGCCATTCCGGATAAAATAGATTCATATACTCTTGAAACGCAGGACCGTGGTTCTGCACATAAAAATGTACCAGCTCATGCATTATCACATATTCCAGACACTCCGGAGATTTCTGGGCGAGGGATAAGCTCAGCCAAATCCGCTTTTGCGCAGCGTTGCATGTCCCCCATCTTGTCCTCATCTTTTTGATACGCCATTCATCCGGCTCTACCCCGGCCACGGCGACACACCGTTCTAATATCTCGGGGACGGCTTCTTTTAACTGACGTCGGTACCACTCCCGCATCAGCTTTTCACATTTCACCTTATCTGCTTTTTCCGACACCTGGATGATAATTTTTTCTCCCTCCAGCCAAACCTTGTTCTGCGAAGCATCTTCCACCACTTCCAGCGCATACCCGCGCCCCCACAGATAATGGATCTCACCTGAGACATACTGCGGCTCTTTTTCCGTCTTCCTGCTTAAGATCCTTTCTCTCGCTTGCCGAATCCAGCCGATGCGCGAAGCCGCAAAGTTTTTCACTGCCTTTTTTGATATCCGCAAAGGCACCGTCATGCGTACTTCCCCTTCCGGCGGAACAACACGGAGATACATATGCTTAATTTTCTTCCATTCTACAGAAATAGGAATCCCCTCTACTTCTATTATCCTTTTTTCTATTGTTCTTTTTTTCACTGCCCCTTACACCTCTCTAACCAATTTCCCCCTCATATGAAGACATGACCGGAATCTCCTGCTCCCTTTGACCGCGCATCCGGTCAAAGGCAAAAGACATCAAATCCGCTTTCCCGCCGGCGTCACAGCTGCCGGTTTATACCACAGATATCTTTCACCACCTCGCCCGCTATAAGCAGCCCGGCTATGGATGGCACAAACGCCACGCTCCCCGGCACACTCCGCCTTCCTGTGTACTTATGCGCTTCCTCCAGCGGACTGATGCCATTTTCCTGGCAACCAGCCGGATTTTCCTCGGATAGCACAACTGGTTTCTCCTCGGAATATACCACCTTTAATTTTTTTACACCACGCTTTTTTAATTCCCTGCGCATTACTTTTGCCAGCGGGCAAACCTTTGTCTGATAAATATCGGCGACCTTAAACTGGCTTCCGTCCAGCTTGTTGCCAGCCCCCATGCAGCTGATGACCGGGATATTATTTTCCTGCGCTTTCATGACAATTGCGATCTTAGCCGTAACGGTATCTACTGCATCCACGATATAATCATATTCCTCAAACGGAAATTCATCTGCATTTTCCGGCAGAAAAAAACAGGGATATATGTCCACATCAACATCCGGATTGATATCTAACATCCGCTCTTTCATCACTTCCGCCTTATACCGTCCTACCGTTTTCCGTGTAGCTACGATCTGCCGGTTTAAATTAGACAGGCAGACCTTATCATCATCGATCAGCGCAAACGATCTTATCCCGCTGCGCACAAGCGCCTCGCATACATATCCGCCTACGCCGCCAATCCCAAAAACTGCTATCTTTGCATGAAATAACGTTTCCATTGCCTCTTTTCCAAGCAATAACTCGGTTCTCGCAAACTGTGTCAACATCGGTATCTCCTCCGCAGTCCAAGATAGACGTAGCATAACACAATTTCCCATAAATTACAATGCAGCCAGCCGTACCCCTGGATACAAGGTACGATGCCAAATAGCCAAATCGACTGGATACAAAAACACCCCCGGCGCTATTACCGGGGGTAAAATTCTGCTTTTCTTGTAAGCAGCCTATTATATTTCCACACAAGGATTTAGCGAGCTGCACAAAGCGTTTAACACTGAACTTTCCAGCTTTTTGCAATCTATGATATGCAAATTTATTAACGCTTTGAAAACT
>CANQCD010000206.1 GCA_947589455.1 uncultured Lachnospiraceae bacterium
GGGCATCGCCTGCGCTGACGCCCTTGTACTCCACTACATTTCAAAGCACTCCTTTAGGATTTCCTATCTCCTAAAAAGGGCATCGCCTGCGCTGACGCCCTTGTACTCCACTACATTTCAAAGCACTCCTTTAGGATTTCCTATCTCCTAAAAAACCGTTTACTCTGAAAAGACCATGTGAAAACATCACATGGTCTTTCTTATTGATTTTCTGCTCCAATCTATGCGCTGGCCGCGCTAAGATATTTTTCAATATCTTCCATTGCGTTTGCTTCATCTTCTCCCTCAGCAGAAACTACGACTTCCTCGCCGGTATCTAACCCCAGCGCCATCATTCCCATGATACTCTTCGCATTGACTTTCCGGTTTCCGCTTTCTACATAAATACTGCTGTTGAACTGGCTTGCTACCTGTACAAGCACTGCAACCGGTCTAGCCTCTAAGCCGCTTTGAATCTGAATTTTGATCTTTTTGCTAATCATGACTCATAGTCCTCCTTTTGATCGGCAAGCTCCCCTTTTTTTTCGCGGAGCTGCTCTGCCAGCCTGCTGATCTTGCGCAGACGGTGGTTGACCCCGGATTTGCTGATTGGAACCGGCAGCTTCTCCCCTAACTCCTGAAGGGAACTGTCCGGATATTCCATTCGTAATTGTGCAATCTCACGGAGATTCTTCGCTAAATGACTAAACCCCATATTTTTTTGTAAATACCTTATATCCTCCATTTGCCTCGCCGCAGCGGCCACTGTTTTGCTGATATTGGCTGTCTCACAATTTACCTGTCTGTTGACTGAATTTCTGACCTCTTTGACAATCCTGACGTTCTCTAACTCCATCAGAGCAAGATGCGCCCCTATCACATTGAGGAACTCAACAATCTGCGCTCCCTCCTTGATATACAACACATGATATTTCTTGCGTTCCACAATCTTTGCCTCAATCTGGAAATGAGAAATCAGCCGCTGAAGCTGTTGTGCGTACCGCGCCGACTGGACAGCCAGCTCTAAATGGTATGCCTTCTCCGGGTTTGTCACAGAACCCGCTACAAGAAAACTTCCCCGCAAATACGCTCTTTTACAACAGGTATTTTGTACCAGACGGTTTTGAATCTGCATGGAAACTCCCCATAAATTCCCTGCTTCATCAATCACCTTGATCGCTTTTAAAATCCTCAAAACATCTTCTTTGCTGTCTACGGCAAGCATGTAGCTGACACCTGCCGCCTTTATGTTGTGATTACGTACTGTAACCTCTGCATGGACATGAAATGTTTTCTCTAATAAGATATAGGATTTTTGGGCAACTGTCAAGTTTTCTGTATCAATTTGAAGCCTGATCCTCCCGCCGCCCGCTGTTTTGACCTTGCCGCATAATGTGAAAATCGCTGCAAACTCGGCGATCAGACAATGTCTGGCCGCGCTTTCCTGCCTTGCTAACTCCTCTTTTACCTTCCTTGAAAACGACATTGCTCTCCCCCTTGTTCTCTCCGATAACCGGATAACCGCAAATTTTTCGCTTTTCTGCCGTCTTATCGCTTATCTGGCAATATCACAGTGTTCTGCTCTCGGTTCCATGATTCGAATGATAAGAACTGCCGTCTTACCGCTTATCTGGCAATATCGCGGTGTTCCGCTCTCGGTTCCATGATTCGAATGATAAGAACTACCGTCTTATCGCTTATCTGGCAATATCGCGGTGTTCTACTTTCAGCCCGTACGGCAGCTCCTGCATTTTCTGCGACAAGGCGTTTGCAAGCGTTACAGAGCGATGCCTGCCGCCAGTACAGCCGATTCCGATCACGATCTGGTTTTTCCCTTCTATGATATAATTCGGTATCAAAAACTTTAACATTTCAAACAGCTGGTCTAAGAATACAGACGCCTGCCCCGACGCCATGACATACTCATAAACTTCTCTGTCATTTCCGGTCAGAGTTTTGAGCTCCGGGATATAAAACGGGTTCGGCAGGAAACGGACGTCAAACACGAGGTCCGCATCTCCAGGGATCCCGTGTTTAAATCCAAACGACACCAGTGTGATGAAGAAATTTTCATATTCCTCTTTCTCCAGAAAAATCTTATCAATCTCCTGCTTTAAATCCCGAATCAGCATATGGCTGGTATCGAGGATATAATCTGCGCGTTTTTTGATCCCCGCAAGCTCCCTGCGCTCCGCCTCGATTGCCTTATCCACACGCCCCTGCAGCGCCAGGGGATGGTTCCTGCGCGTCTCCTTATAGCGCTTGACTAACACCGTGCTGTCGGCGTCCAGGAAAAGGACTTCATAGCGGTATCCCGCATCTTTTAACTCTTCTAATATGTCGTCTAACTGTGCCAGCCCTTCCTGGTTGCGGATATCAATGCCAAGGGCGACCCGGTCAACGCTTTTTCTCTCAGAGACCAACACTTTGGTCAGCTTCGGGATCAGGGCAACCGGCAGATTATCAATGCACAGATACCCGATATCTTCCAGCATCCGCAAGACAGAACTGCGCCCTGCACCCGACATTCCAGTCACGATCACAAAACGAATCATAGCTTTTCCTCTCCTAATACCCTGACTTCACATTCCAACTGTACTCCAAATCTCTCCAAAACGGTTTTCTTCACATGCCCGATCACCTGTCTTGCGTCATCATACGTCCCCTCGCCCACATTGACGATAAAACCGGCATGTTTTTCCGACACCATCACGTCGCCGACACGGTAGCCTTTCAGCCCCG
>CANQCD010000207.1 GCA_947589455.1 uncultured Lachnospiraceae bacterium
TGGGGGACGATGCCCATGGCGGTGGTAACTTTTCTGGAGAAATTTGATTTTTCCGGAAAAATAATTCTTCCGCTTTGTACGAACGAGGGAAGCGGCATGGGTTCGAGCGTCAGCGATTTGAAAAAGTATGCTGCTAAAGCTACTGTCAAGGAGGGGCTTTCAATAATCGGAAGTCAGGCGGCAGAGTCGAAAGCAAAGGTTGAAAAGTGGTTTCAGGTAAACGGACTTATATAGTATTGGAGTGCCGGCGAAGGTGATTAAGTATCTTGATCCGAAAGAGCAGAAGGAGTAAGTTTCGACTAACAGATGAAGATAAGACAGACACTGTGAGACGGGATAAAGGCGGGCGGTTTCTTGCTGCACGGATGAGCAGCTTCTCGGTTTTGCTGTGTGGGGATTGAAATTCAAGAAGAGAGGCAAAGGGTAAAGTTTTTAAAGATACAACTCCGCCTGCTTAAGTAATGGCATTTGATATAAATGCTATATTGAAAGAGTAAGGGCAGGACTTTCAGCGGAAAGATCCTGCCCTGTCATCATCATAGAAAATCAGTATTTACAGATTTTTATCACGTATTCGTGATTTCGTCAGTAGTTTTTGAAGTGCCGCTTTCTAAAATTTTGTCCGCCATATCATGCTTTGGTATTTTCACACCATTCGTATTTTTTCAGGATGTGGTTAAACACTAAGCAGATCAGCACGCCGACGATACCGATGACAAAAAACATCATAGCCGCCCCGGAGCCTTTGCCGCTTCCAAATACAGAGACGAAGAAGCTGTCGGTTCCCTGCCGGGATAAGAATGGCTCAAATACATTGTCCGTTAGCACGCCTCCCAGCAAAAATCCGATCGGGATCGTGAAGAATTGCAGGGTGTTACGGCAGGAATATACTCTTCCCTGCATGGCGGGCGGTATCTCTGTCCGAAAGATCACGTCAATATTTGCATCCATATAGGGAATCACGATCCAGCCTAAAACAGCGCCGGTGCACCAGATCGCGGGATGGCTGCCGAGTGCAAGCATAAAGTTTTCTGTGCTCATGGAGATTAGCAGCGCAATGCTGATTGCCTTGACTCTGTTTTTGGGTGCGGGCAGGAGCGCTGTTATCATACTGCCTGCCAATGATGCGGCGCCCACGCAGGCATTGACCAGCCCTAGAACTGTTTTGCCGCCGTTGCTCTTGGACAGTAGCATGGCTGGAAGCGCTGCGTCATAGGTTGACGCCATCAGGTTGATACAGGAAAGATACAGTATCAAATTTAAAATCAGCGGTTTGTTTTTCAGCCATAGCAGTCCCACTCGCACCGAGGCAGACAGGGACTCTGCTTTTTCTGTCCCGGCAGCTGTTTCTGGAATCCGGATAAAAAAGAAAAGCGCCAGGAATGCGATGGCAAAAGTTGCCAGGTCAACGGCGATAATCATTTCCATGCCGGCAAATGAGAAAACAGCAGTGGCGACGACCGGTGTCAGGATCGAGTTGAGAGCCTGCGAAAAAGAACGCATACTGCTTGTTTTCTGGTAATATTTTGGTGGTATCAGCAGCGTGGCGGCGACCTCACCCGCGGGCTGCTGGACGGTGTTCATCAGTCCGTTTACCACATTGGCCGCGTACAAATGCCATGTGTGGAGATTTCCTGTCTTTATCAAAAGAAAGACGGATACTGTGCTGAGGGCGGCAATACAATCACACGCTAACATCGTTTTCTTTTTATTCCATTTATCGCTCAGGGCTCCTGCAAAAATGCTCATGACGACGTAAGGCGCATAGGAGCAGACGGACAAAAGCGCCGTCTTTAATGCAGAACCACTGTTTAAATAGAGCCAGAGAACAAGCGCATAACCTGTCATTCCGCTCCCAAGCGCCGAGAGCGACTGTGTGCCCCAAAGTAAAATATATGTTTTCAAGTCTTTGATCATAATCACTTTGCTCCTTTGATAATATAATATTTATCTGTGGTGCAAAGTCTGAGGACGCTTTTTTCGCAGCTTGCTGCGGCGTATCAATTTTTCCTCCATGCAGCGTCCTCAAACCTGCATGGAGCATGAGCAATGATCAACATAAAATCCCTCCATTCGTGCCGGCGGTCAGGCGTGGCATATCGTAAACACTTTTGTATGTTTTTTATATTCACGAAGTTGCATTTTCTATCCTCATAAGCGCCGATTTGTTTCCTCATATTCTACTACAATCGCAAAAGTTTTACAACTTCTACGCCTTGATCCGCCATCTCATCAGATACACTTTTGCTGCAATCATGCAAAGCTTTTTCTTCTCTGTCATTTCTAAGCTTGTTAATAATCGCTTTTTTATTATTTGTGGCAGTTTAATTATAATTTTTTAACCGTTTCTTTATAAAATATTTATTGACATAACTATAAAACATATGTTATAAATTAGTAATCGGTATTTTCTAATCTCTTTTTATTTAAAAGACGTGTCGGAAACTTCTGAAGAAATCGGATGCAGCATGGAAAATGTGAGATCACAGGAAGCCGCAGCCATCCACAAATGTGGTGGGGAGCTTCTACATGGCTGGTGGAGTGCTGTGCGGAAAAGCCCAAATAGAAATTTTAGAGAAAGGTTCTAAGGAGATTTCAAAAAAGTTTTATAGAAATTTTAGAAAAAAGGCGAAAGGGATTTCGTTAGGGATTCCTTATCAAAAAACATCACAATCAACGGTTGTATACAATCAA
>CANQCD010000208.1 GCA_947589455.1 uncultured Lachnospiraceae bacterium
GCACTGCATCCAGCGCCGCGATCACATCCTTTAACAGGGAGAACAAAATCTCCGGCGACAGGGCGCCTCCGTTTGCTTTCGCAAGCTGGCGCAGGTTCGTCCCCTCGATATACTCCATCACGATATACGCCGTTTTATTTCCGTAAAAGAAATCCCTGACGGAAACAATCCCCGGCATAATATAAAAGCGCGACAGGATCTTCGCCTCCCGGATATAGCTCTCCAGCCCATGCATATATGCATTTTGCGTCTGGATGCTGCTGTTCTTTGTAAAAACATCAACACTGTACTGCGTAGAGATCGAATGGCTGGCGTCCCTTGCGGCGACTCCCTTCGGAAAATATTCCTTGATGCAGACTCGTCTGCTCTGGTAAAAGTCCCATCCGATATAAGTAATCCCAAAACCGCCAATCCCAATCACCCTGCCGATCAGGTACTTGCCGTTCACAATCTCATACGGCGGCATACTATTCTCCGGCTGGGCATATCTCTGTAATAAAAAACCACACTTTGGGCAGGGTTTTGTAACATCCTGCAATTCTTCCATGCAGCCCATGCATAGCTTGTTTGGGTCTGCCAGTTTTTTCCCCATCTCCTCATTCCCTGCCTTTCTCTAATCAGTCAAATCAATTGATCAAATCCCGGACAAATTTCTCCAGCGTCCCTGCGTCCGTCTGCGCTCATCGTCTGTCATTAATTGATCAAATCCTTCCGACGTCCCGGCGCTCTCTCGTCTGTCATTAATTGATCAAACCCTTCCGGCGTCCCGGCGCTCTCTCGTCTGTCATTAGTTGATCAAATCCTTCCGGCGTCCGCCTGCGCTCTCTCGTCTGTCATTAATTGATCAAATTCCAGTCTACATCAGACCAATCGTTCGTTCCACTAGTCGCCTTTGGCGCTTTTGGCGCCGGCGTCTTTTTCGGTTTTGGCGTCGGCTTCGGCGTTGGTCTCGGCGTCGGCGCAAACGTCGGCAGCGGCCTTTCCGTCGGCACAGGCGTCGGGGTCGGCCTGGCTCCCTTGCTCAGGGCGATCACCATTTTTTCCGGCACAGAGTAATTCTTCTTGTCGGCGGGATTATTATTCATCCTTTTCCCGGCGCTGACATTCTGAAACACGATCTCACCGGAAGGATATTCCTCGCTATAGCTCGGATTGCCCTCCTCCAGCCGAATCTTAAGGCCTTTTCTCTCCAGCAGCCTCTTTGCCTCACTGACCGTTTTTCCGGACAGGTCTGGCATTGTCTCCTGATAATCTTCTTTTCTTCCCCATGACATCTGTACTTTAAAGCGGCCAATGTCGGAAACTTCTACCTTGTCAACGGCAGACTGTGCGTAACAGCGTTCCCGCTCCCCCGCTTTGGAAGTATAATTATACGTAAACATCTTTGGCGAATATTTTTCACCAAGGCAGGACTTTAACTGCTTTTCGATATCCTCTCTTTTTTTGCCGTTAAAGTTGGGAACTGTCACCCACTCAGCGCTCTCAACCGTCAATGAAACAGTATCCCCCTCGTTTACGTAGCTCCCCTTTGCAGGGCTCATGGAAACGACCTGGCTTCCTTTTGTCCCTTTCCGGTACTGATATGTAACTTTCGCATTGAGTTTTAATTTTTCCAGTTCCTCTAATGCGCTCTCCTCGCTCATCCCCTCGCATCCCGGGAGAAGCGTGTCGCCGCTCTGCGCCAGCGTATTCGCGTCCTGGCCGATGCCGCCGATAAAATGTACCCCCAGTGCGGCAAACGCCCCCAACGCCAGAACAGCTCCCACCGTGATCCCCCCTTTTTTCCACGCCGGCATCTTGCTAAACCCACGGCGCATCTTGCCAAACATCGTCTGGGGAAGCTCTTCGATTTCCGGCAGAATCCACTCCGGCTCGTATACCGGGGTAAAATGACTGCCCCCCAGCGCTTCCATAAATTCTCCCGCACTCTGCAGACGGTATTCCGGCCTGATATTCAGGCAGATCATGATCGCAAATTCCGCCTGTTCCGGAATCCGGATGCCCATCTCCGACAGCGGGCGCACTTTGTCTTCTACCATACGCTCGTTTGCCGACTGCGGCTTCATGCCGGTCAGCAGACGGTAAAATAGTGCGGCGACCGCATATAAATCTGTGTATGGACCCTGCCTTGCCGCCCTGCTGTACTGTTCGATCGGCGCATAGCCCGCCTTCAGGACGATCTCGCCCTTCTTCTGCGACGCCGCCGCATGTCTTGCCGCGCCAAAGTCAATCAGCTTGATCACACCTTCTTTGGTAACAAAGATATTGTCCGGCGCAATGTCGCGGTGCAGGACGCCCCTCTTGTGAATCTCCCGCAGCGTGTGGAGCACGGTCAGGACAACCCGCCGGCTCCACTCATAGTCCATCCGGTTCCCGCGGTATTCCAGGATCTTTTTGACGTCCATCCCTTCCAGAAATTCCATGATGATATAACCGGTTCCGTTTTCCTCAAAGAAGTTATACACCTGAATGACGCCTTTTACATCCTGCAGGCTCGCAAGGCTGCGCGCTTCTTCTAAAAACTGATGCAGGCCGGAGCGAAATCTCTGCTGGCTGACCGTATCGGATACTGTCACCGTGCCGCTCTTGCTGTCCCGCAAAGAAAGCTGCCTCGGGAAATACTCCTTCACCGCCACCCGGCACTGTAATACCTGATTCCAGCCAATATATGTATTGCCAAAACCTCCCG
>CANQCD010000209.1 GCA_947589455.1 uncultured Lachnospiraceae bacterium
AAAGTGTGCTTCGCATTTTGTTTTGTTAATTCGCAAGAGTGTGCGAAGCACACTTTGTTCTGGGATAGGAAATTGCTCAAAACGTAGTGGTATGCCAACAAGAAACACGAAGTGTTTCTTGCAAGGGCAAAACGCTGGTTTTGCCCTTTGTTCTTTTACGGTGCAGAAGCTGCCGGCACTCGCTGTTTCCGGTAGGCTGCCTTCTGTGTGGAAGGGCGCATTGTTTTTGTCTCTTTCCTATTTAATCATTTGTATCATCTCCGTTTCCGGTAATGGGAACAGGTTCTCCGAGATAAGACGGTTCTGGTTTTGCGATCATATAAAAGACGTCTTTTGCTCTGGCAAGGATTTCTCTTGCGTTTCTTATCTGCTGTCCTTTGTAGGTGACGTCTTTTGCATAGACGCCGTAACTTTCCAGCCCCATCTGTTTCATATCATATAAAGCGCGGTATAAGTGATATTTTTGGGTAATGACCACTGCGCTTTTTACTTGAAAGACAGAAGAGGCGCGGCAGGCGGACTCGTAGGTGGAAAATCCGGCATGATCCATAAAAATATGCTCAGAAGGGACTCCGGCGTTTATCGCATAGGTCTTCATAGCGTTGACTTCATCATAATTTGTCCTGCCGTGGTCGCCGCTCATCAACAGGCGGTTGGAAATCCCTTTTTTGTAGAGCGCGATCGCTGTGTCTAAGCGGTCCCTTAGCATATAATTGGGCGTTCCATCATCCTTTAATCCGGCTCCCAGAACCAGAATGCAGTCCGTCTTCGGGAGCTTTTTTATATCTTCCGGTGCGATGATATGATCCTTGACAGAATCCTTTACATACAGATTGATGAAAAAAAGAGAGGCGGCGCCAAGGACGCCTGCGCTGAGTAACAGGATCAAAATATATTTTATCTGTTTTTTTAGTCTTGTCTTCTTTCTCTGTTTTGTGTTCGGCGTGTGCATTTTGAGCATTTCCATTATTTTTATCCTCCGGTTTTTGAGATCGTTACAAAAGATGGCGCAGTGCAATTCAGACAAGCCGTGCATCTGCACATGCTATAATGAACACACTTCTGTGTTCATTATAGCATGTGCAGATGCAAAAATCTATGGGTCGCGTGAAACGGTAATTCTATTTCCGGCGGCGCACGCATATGGTAGCAATAAGAAAGAAATTCAGTCGGGGTAGATTATGGCAGAGTGGTTGAAAGCATTTCTGTACGGTGTGTTAGAGGGAGTTACAGAATGGCTTCCGATCAGCAGCACCGGTCATATGATCTTGCTGGAGCGGTGGCTTCCGCTGGCGGTATCAGAGGAATTTCGAGAGATGTTTTTTGTCGTGGTCCAGCTTGGCGCGATCTTAGCGGTTGTCTGTTTGTTCTGGAAAAAATTGTATCCTTTTTCGGAGGGGGTCAGGACGGAAAAAGCAAAGCAGACGATGCATATGTGGTGTAGGATTTTTGTTTCCTGCATTCCGGTAGTATTGTTAGAATTGATTTTTGGGGACAGTTTTGAACAGCATTTTTATAATGTGCAGACGGTTGCGATCATGTTAGTGACAGTCGGTATTTTATTTCTTGTTGTGGAAAACAAAAACCGCACCGGAAAAGAAACAGCCTGTTCTGTCGACACGATTTCTTATAAAACCGCTTTGTTGATTGGCGTTTTCCAGCTGGCCGCAGCGGTGCTCCCGGGAACTTCCCGTTCCGGCGCAACGATTGTCGGCGGCTTAGCGCTGGGGCTTTCACGGCCTGTAGCGGCAGAGTATACTTTTTTCCTGGCAGTTCCGGTCATGTTTGGTGCGGGTTTTGTCAGGATTTTGCAGTTTGGGCTGCATTTTACGGAGACGGAAGCCGTGGTTCTGGCGGTCGGGCTGCTTTCGGCGTGGATTGTCTCTCTGCTGGTTATCCGTTTTTTGATGGAGTATGTTAAGCGGCATGATTTTAAGCCGTTTGGCTGGTATCGGATCGCACTGGGAATCTTCGTGCTGTTGGTCGCATATGTTTTATAAACAGCGGCATAGGAAAGAATAATAAAAAAATATTAACTATAATTAAAATATCAACGATAGCTACATGATATTTTATACATTTTTAATTTTCTTTCGTTTCTTTTAATGTGCAGAAAGTTGACATATTTTTTATAACATAGTATGATAGAACTGTTAGTAGGAGACTACTACCCTTTTTTCAATTCATACCTAAGGCATCCTGCGAGAGCAGGGTGCCCCCTTTTTTCCGTGGGATAGGAAATTGCAAGCCCTCCTAAGGGAGAGCTTTGAAACATAGCGGTGCCCTTTTTATGGGATAGGAAATTGCAAGCCCTCCGATAGGAGTGCTCTGAAATATAGTGGTGCACAAGGGCACCACTATATTTCAGCAAGGAGCGGTTCACGATGCAGCGGCTGCTGGACGCTGGCGGCATCTTTTTTTCTTTATAATGCAATCATTCCAGATATCGGAAAATTTCCAGATATAACAAATGAAAAGATGTCAGCGCCTCATTGACATTATCCACACTTAGGATTAAGATAAGGATTAGATGAAAGGCAAGGAGGAAATCCTATGGAATTTGAAAGAATTGGAGAAAATACAATACAATGTCATATGACAGTAGAAGAGATGAATGAATACGGATTGAGAATAGAGGATTTTTTTACGAACCAGGAGAAGTCGCGTGATTTTTTGGAGCAGC
>CANQCD010000210.1 GCA_947589455.1 uncultured Lachnospiraceae bacterium
ACATGGAAAATGGACATGATCATAGTGCAGGACGGAAATTTATCGCATGGTAACAACTGCTGTAAATGACGTCAAAAATAATTTTTTTTTCGGAGAATGAAATCAGCCATATCTGCGCAAAAGGGCGGTAGATAGGCGGTGTCAGGATAAAATAGCGGGTAAGAGGCTAAGGGGTTTATATATTAGCTTTTTGCCTTTTTTATGAGGAAGAGTTATAATGAAATTCTCCCGGGGGAAACGACAACAGGTAATAGCATCATAGAAGGGAGACAACAATGAAACGAGAACGATGGCACGAAATTAGGCCATATCATCATGCAGGCAGGAAAAAGGCATTTGTCAGTTTCCTGCTCTCTTGTAGTATGATCATTTCTGCCTTTGGCACGAGCGGGCTTTGTGGGACGTCCATAGAGGCTTCGGCAGAAGATGTATCAGGATTGGGCAAACAGGCTTTGGATGAGGCACAGACTGCCTCTTCATCGCCGATTAGAAACGTAAATTTAAACATAAAAATTTCCGGGGAAGAAGGTTATCGGATCAATGGAATCACAGACCCGGAACAGCCTGCAAAGAGAACGGATAAATGGGCGCTTGGAAAAGGCAGCTATCTCTGGGCGGGCGGTTATTGGCAGAGTGATACAAATAATGATGGGACTGCGGACAGGGAGGATAGCAAAGAACCAGTGAGATGGCGTGTTCTGGATGCCGATACGCAGGGCATTTATGGGGACGGGCATACCATGCTCTTGTTCAGTGACAAAGTGCTGGATGCAATAAAATATAGTGAGACAGAGTCAGAGCGGAAAGGGAAGGCGAATTATAAGACTTCTAATGTCCGTCTGTGGCTCAACAGCGCAACAGTGACCAGCGGCGATGCTGTCGTACCGGCTTGGGAACAGACTGCGCAGGAGGGATGGAAGTATCCGGAGAATGGTTTTCTGTCCAGTATCTTTAGTGAAACGGAGGCTGGGCTGGCGGCAAAGAGCGTCAAAAAGGATAATTATTCTTCCAGCCGGGAAGATGACAATGATCCGGCAGGGCTTTCCCAGGATGGGATTTCTGATTACTTTTTCCTGCCGGCTTCATGGGAGTTAAATGCACCGCGGTTTGGATTCTACTACAATGATAACTTTGATTATAGTGGAAATTATGAATCTCTGATACAGGAGCAGACAGATTATTCCGGGAAAGCGGCAGAAGCGCTGGAAGCGGATATGGAAGAATTTCCGACTACGTGGACGCGGAATATGCCGGGAGTTAATACCGGATTTTGGGTATATGCGGCCGGCGAAAAATATGACGGCACATACCATTGTGTATACGAGAAGAATTATGATGAAATATCAGGTGTTGCGCCGATGTTTAATCTGGATTTGTCAAAAATGCTTTTTGTGCGGGCAGCCAGTGCAGATGGAAAAACAGCTGCAGAGCCAGAAAAATTTTCCGCTACGACAGACTGCAGCGATATCAAAGATTGGAGTCCAGCTATGGACACAGGCATTCCTTTCACTGCCTCAAGGGACGGGCGTGGCAATATCCCGAAAGGCGGACAGGTAAAAGTGAAGTGTGAAGCGCCAGAAAAAGGAACCTGGGATCAGATTTCTGCATTGTTTGTTGATGAAGACGGCGTTGTCGCCGCCTATGGAAAGGTCGCAGATATCCAGGACGGGGCAGTTAAGGCAGACGGCGGTGAGGATGGCGAAGTGTCTGTTACGCTGCCGGAAGAGCTGGAGAATGGAAATTACACTCTGAAAGTTTTTGCGGAGAAAAACGGGACAAAAGAAAGCCTGACCAGCTATGCGAGCCAGACAGCGGATATTGCAGTCACGATAGGACAGCCGGATTTCCACCAGGTAAAAGTGGCGCCGGGAAAACATATGGTCAGGGTAAAAGATTCTGGAGACGACAGCCAGGAAGTAAAAGCAGGGGATGCGATGAAAAGCGTATCCTATAACGCAGCAGATGGATATTATTTTCCAGAGAATTATACCGACAGCGTAGAGACGGATGATTCCGGCATTACAGTCAAAAGGGACAGCCGAAACCAGATTACAGTTTCCGGCACGCCGTCTAAAACAGTGCGTGTGATCCTGCCAGAGCCGGTATGGGAAGGCGCTTCGGCAAAACAGGTCAGCTGGAATGTAAAGAGCGGGGACGGATACCGGATCGAGGGAATCATTGACCCGCAGGAACCAGAAAGCGCTGATGCAGAATGGGCAGACGGCCGGGGAAATTATGTTAATTTCGGTAGTTACTGGCAGCGTGGCGAAACAGATAAGTCATCTGTCAAATGGCGCGTGCTGGATGCAGATACAACCGACTATACGGATGGGCATACTATGCTGCTGTTTTCCGACAGCATCCTGCAGGCGGATATGGAAATGTCTCCTTGGAGTCCGGTTGGAAGAAGTACGGGAAGCTATCAGGCAGAGGGCATCCGGGCATGGCTTAACAGCCGGAAGACGCCGGAAGGGGAGTACGCATGGCATGATATTGTAAGCAGTATCCAGTCAAGATATAAGGGCGCAGGATTTTTAGAGGAAGCGTTTAACAGCGCACAGTGCGCAGCAGTGGCGGAATCTGTAAAAGCGCCGGATACGGCAAGGATGCCGGAGACGCCGGATGATTCTAAATATTTTTCTGGAAAGATGTATTTAGATGAATGCGGACTGGCGCAAGATGGCGTTTCTGACCGTGTTTTCCTGCTTTCTGCAAAAGATATCACAAATGCAGGATATGGTTTTTATCCAGACAGAAATCAGGCGGGCGCCAGCCAGAGCCGCATTTTAAAGGAAGCGGAGACACAGGAAGCCGGGCAGTGGTGGCTGCGCTCAGGAGACTATGACGAGGCTTCTGCGGAAAACAACCATCACTATGGTTATGTCGAAGATGACGGTTCGCTGGATATCATGAGTGGTTATGGAAGGTTTACCGGTGCAGCGCCGGCATTTAACCTGGATTTGTCAAAGGTTTTGTACGCTTCGGTCGAAGGATATGAGAAAGGGGATTTTGCCCCGGTAGAATCTGTTATCGGAGAAAAGACATGGAATCTGACGATTTCTGGCGGCGATGGTTTTTCGGCAGAGAGTACAGGGAACAAGAAAGTAGCTCCGGGAAGCAAGATTCCTGTTTCAATCAAAGACATTGGGACAGCTATAGATGGGATTTCTTATGATAGGATTTCTGCCGTTCTTGCTACAGATGAAGGAGGCGTGCTGGCATACGGAAAGATTGCTGATGTCACGGATGGAAAAGTGACAGTGGGCGGCAAGGAGACAACAGAAGTTTCCGTGCAGGTACCGGAAGGGACTGAGAACGGAAATTATGTCTTGAAAATTTTTGCCGAGCAGGCAGGAAACAGTACAGAAACAGCAGGAGACACAACAGATTATGCCAGCAATGCAGCAGAGATCGCAGTTGTAGTTGGACCGGGATATACGGTTAAAGTCACAGCAGGAAAAGGGCTTGTAAATGAAGGAAATGAAGAAGATATGAGCCAGGTTGTGGCAGCCGGGGAAACAATGAGAGACATAACATTTAAGACAGCAGACGGCTTTTATCTGCCAGAGGACTACAGTGTGAAGACGCCGGACGGCATTGCGGTGACACGCAATGGATATACCGGGCTGGCTGTTTCCGGTATACCGAAGGGGAACGTGGAAATTTCCCTGCCGGATGCATCAGAAAAACAAAAAGCGGCAGCGCCGGAAGGTCTGAGCGGCGGTGAACTTGTGATCAATGGCACAACGGCAGCAATGGAATATATGCTCCGTCCAGAAAATGGGACAGAGGGCAGCGGGGAAGCTGCATGGACTGCCTGCAGTGATGGAAAGACAGAGGTATCTGGGGAAGGAGTTTATTATGTCAGATACGCTGAGACAGAAACATCGCTTGCCAGTGAAACAGTGGAAGTTACAGTGACGGGTGAAGTGTCTCCTATAGAAACTCAGGATCCAGGGACAGAGGTATCTCCGACGCCGGAAATTCCTGGCACACAGGAGACAGATACGCCGGGAACGGAAGTACCAGGTACGGAAACACCGAGTACGGAAGCACCGGGAACGGATGGATCGCCAAGTCCTGCTCCAACAGAACCGGGTACGGTAACAGGATCGCCAGAGCCATCCAGTGCGCCGTCAACGGAAATACCGTCAACCGAAGTGCCTTCTACAAACACACCGTCAAGCCCAGAGCCATCTGCGGGGAATGGAGGACAGCCGAATCCGTCAGCGTCTTCTTCGGCAGAACCGGGAACGGATACGAAACTGCCGGCAAAGGGGCAGAAGATCAAAGGAAAAGACGGCGCAGCATATACGGTGACAAAGGCTGATGGCGCAAACAGCGCTGTGTCATATACAAAGCCAAAAAGTACAGGGATTACCAGCATAAGCGTTCCTGCTACTGTAACAGTGGATGGAGTAAAATATAAGGTGACGTCAATCGCAGCAAATGCATTTAAGAATTGTAAAAAGCTGAAGAAAGCTGTGATTGGAAGCAATATCGCCACAGTCGGGAACGGGGCATTCAGCGGCTGTGCGAAGTTAAAGAACCTGACGATTGGCAAAAATGTGACATCGGTTGGCGCAAGGGCATTTTATAAATGTACGTCGCTGACAAAAGTGACAATCCCTTCCAAAGTCAATAAGATAGGGAAACAGGCATTT
>CANQCD010000211.1 GCA_947589455.1 uncultured Lachnospiraceae bacterium
GATTTGCACTTCCTCCCGGATTCGCACTTCCCCCCGGATTCGCACTTCCTCCCGGATTTGCACTTCCCCCCGGATTCGCGCTTTCTCCCGGATTCGCGCTTCCTCCTGGATTTTCATTTCCTCCCGGATTCGCGCTCCCCCCTGGATTCGCACTTCCCCCCGGATTCGCACTTCCCTCCGGAGCTGCACTCCCCCCTGGATTCGCACTTCCTCCCGGAGCTGCACTTTCTTCCGGGTTGGAAGAATTTGACGGAGATACTGTTGTATTAGAATCATTTCCGGAATTTTTAACTACTGTAACGGCAACGGTTGTTTTCTTTTTGCTGCCGTCCTTCGCCTTTACTGTGATGACCGTACTTCCCACGCCTGCAGCCGTCACAATGCCTTTGCCGGAAACTGCGGCGACGGAAGCATTCCCGCTTTTATAAGAAACCTTTTTATTTACGGCTTTAGAAGGCTTTACCGTTGTCTTTAATTCCTTTGTCTCCCCCACTGCAAGCCGCACTGCGTTCTCTTGTACAGAAAGAGACGATACATAGACATATTTTTTCACCGTGACCTTGCATTTATATTTCTTTCCTTTATATTTTGCCGTGATAACAGTCTTTCCCTTTTTCAGGGCTGTCACTTTTCCCGTCTTTTTCCCAACTTTCGCGATTTTGGGCTTGCTGGAAGAAAATACCGCTTTTCTTTTTTTCTTTCCCGATAATATCGTTAATTTGGTTGATTTTTTCCCCGCAGGTCCCTTAATGTAGAGAACCGCTTTTTTCTTGTTTATCTTGACAGAGTTTTTTGCCTCCGCAGGCGCTGACGCCGGCATACATGATAAGATCATCGCCGCGCTGACGGCCGCCGCGATCGCTTTCTTCCATGATTTTTTCATATCTCTCCTCCAATCATTCTATAAAAAACAGATCTGATATTATAATAATACATCTTATCACTTTTTTGTGTCATATATATATTATCGGCTGCCGCCGCCCGCTTCGCCATGTGCATAACTGCAGATTCCTTATCTGTGCGCGCTCCCATCTGCCGCCAGTTCCGCCGGAGGCTTTGACAAAATTCTGCGCACCGGCACAACGCTTGCAATGGCATTTAGGAAATAGACTGCCGCCAGCAGCGCCAGAGAACACCACCACGGAAACGAAAACACAATTTCCAGCGAAGGGATAGCGCTGATAAAATGTATGACAAGGCTAGTCAATAAAATTCCCGGTATCGCAGTATAGGTAGTGACCAGAATGATCTCCAGCAGATATGCTCGGATAATGCTTCTCCTGGCAATTCCCAAAAGGCGGTATACTATCAGTTCTTCTGTCCTGGACGCCACATTAGACTTCACTGTAAAATAAATCATAAACAAGGAGACAATGATTGCCGCTGCCGCAAGCAGGTTACGCCCTATCATGCCTTCCCGCCGCTCTTCAAGGTATGCCCGAACCTGTTCGTCCGCCGGGTTGGTCACAGACACTTTCATAATACCGCTGTACTGTTTTGCGACGCCGCGTATCTGTTTTATCACCGCATCCACATCCTCTGCATAGACATAGAAACTCTTCGAACCGACAATACATTCATCGCGCAGTCTTTCACATTCTTTTTCATCTAAAAGATACTCTATCCCATAGTCGGCTCCTCGTTCCGAAAATTCAAAATAGCCCAGGATGTTATACTGCTTATTACTTATATAATCCCCTTTGATAATGTCGTTGAGCCAATACTTCTTTTTGGTATTGATATCCGCTCCCTCCCGCAGTTCTTCAAAGAAAAGAGTCTGATACGCATCCCGATTTATCCAGACGCCTGTTCCGGCTGCGTCCTTTTTATATTTCAAACCGCTATCCAGCGCTTCCGCCTGTTCTGGCGTAGCGATATGGGCGCCCACCGCGTTCAGCATCAGCGCTGCATTTTGCTCCAGATAAATATTCGGCTCGCCGGCGCCGCTGATCCCCACAATAGTAAAAGTACACCCATTTGGGGCGAAAGTAAGCCTCTTGCCCAGAAAATCCTCTATCGACGGATATAATACAGTATTCGGATTGTCCGATTTCATAAAACGATCCAAAAGCCATCTGTCGACAACTACCTCAAAAAGCGTATCCGGCATCTTTCCGCAGAGCAGCTTCTCCTGATCCAAATGTTCCAGCGAAACATAGGAAAAGTTATCAAAAGAAACTCCATTGTTCTCCAGCTGCGGAAATCCGGAATAATACAGCTGAAGCGAACCGGTATACTGTTTAAACGGACTGAAACCCCCGACCTTCTCCCCACACTCTTCATAGAAAGAACGAAATGTCTCATTGTATTTCGCTTCCTCTACCTGTTCTTTTGCAACCACCGCCCTCACGGAGATATAATGAGAATCCGCAGCGATAATATCACTCTTGTCATACAGATAACCGTCTGCAAAATTTGCCATGGACACAGTCAAAAGGACAGCCATTGCCAACAATACAGCCACGATAAAGAAATTCTTTTTCCCCATCAGCGAAAGATTTTCAAGCGCCATCTTCCACGTCTCCGCCAACCCCAGCTTCGCAGCC
>CANQCD010000212.1 GCA_947589455.1 uncultured Lachnospiraceae bacterium
TCGAGGGCTTATCCATAAGGTTTCTGTCTGCGGAAAGGATGGGAAAACGTTCAATATGCAGTTTTCAGGGTATTGTGACTGAGTTTTATGATACACAGATTTTTTGCAGATGGTCTTTTGAAATCTGAGTATCTTGATAGATAAAAGAGTCGAAACGGATTCTTACAAATGGATGAATTTGTTTCGGCTCTTTTGGTATTTTGGTTCTTTCGTATTTATGTAACGGCGGCTGGTATTATCCAATGCGGCAGGAGAAGGGGGAATAGACATGACAGACTTTTTATTTATTTCATATACGATCAGCCTGTTTCTTGCGGGGTTTTGTGTTGTGATAACTCTGATGCAGGAGGCGAGCCAGAAGCAGAAGACAATTTTGCTGCTTACAATCCTTATTGCGATCAGCGCGTTTGGATATTGGTCTTCCATCGGCAGCGACGGGTTGGGGATGCGCCTGCTGTCGCAGAAGCTTATCTATATCGGCGGCTGTAATATATATTATCTGCTTTTGTTATTCTGTATGCAGTATGCAGATATCAAGATTCCTAAAAAAATAACATATATTTGCTTCACATTTAATATGATCATTCTGCTGTCTGTATTATTTTGCGAATATACGCCGTTATTTTATAAATCGGTTGAGTTTGTCGTGCAGGATGGAGTGCCGGGATTAAAAAAAGAATATGGGATTTTACATACGGGATACCAGATCAGTGTGATCATTTACACAGTGGCGATGTTTGTTGTGGGAGGCGTTAATTTATTCAAAGAGAGAGGAAAGGCTAAACGGAAAAGCTATGGGACAGTGGGGCTGATGATCGCAATGCTTTTGCCGACATTGTGTTATGTGCTGGAAAATATGCTGTCGCTGTCGTTTTATATTGTTCCCTATGGATTCGTCCTAGGCGAGTCGGTTCTGATCTTTTTGGTCTATCGTGTAAAAATATATGATGTAAAAAATATTGTCAGTGAATATGTAATAAAATCATTGTCAGACGCTATCGTTATCTTTGATAAGAAGTTTCGCTTTAAGGGATGCAATGGAAAGGCGGGAGAATTGTTCCCAAGCCTGCAGGGCGCGATGACAGATTCTGACCTGTCAAGCATCGACCCGGAACTTGAGCGCATTGTCAGGGATCAGTTGAACCATGATATTGTCCATCAGGATCATATTTATGTTTCTACTGTGAGACCGGTGAGGAAAGAAAACCATCTGAACGGATATGTCCTCTGGATTGAAGATGTGACCAGCGACAGACAGAAAAAGCAACTGCAGGAAAATTACAGAAAAGATCTGGAGCGTGAAGTGCGGAACAAAACGTTAAAACTGCAGACGCTGCAAAACCAGATGCTCACCGCATTTGCCAATATATTAGAAAGCCGTGACGGCGTGACCGGCGGACATGCCAAGAGAACGGGCGCTTATGTCAATGAGATCGTGGAAACGCTCTTGGAGAGAGACATATATTATGGGCAGATCGACAAAGCTTATGCAAGGCATATGATGCTCGCCGCTCCGATGCATGATATCGGCAAGATTGGGATACCGGATAAGATATTAAATAAAGAAGGAAAATATACGCAGGAAGAATATGAGATCATGAAAGGACATTCGGAGATTGGCGCAAGGATCATCCAGGAAAATCTGGCTTCTTTGGACGATCAGGAATTTTATGATCTGATCCGCGATATTGCGCACTACCATCACGAAAAATGGGGCGGAGGCGGATATCCGGAAGGGCTTGTGGGAAAGGAAATCCCATTGTGTGCAAGGATCATGGCGGTTGCGGATGTATTTGACGCACTGGTGTCTAAAAGACCGTACAAAGACTCTCTCTCTGTTTCTCAGGCATATGAGATCATACAGAGTGAGCGTGGAAAGAGCTTCGATCCGGAGCTGGTGGATTGTTTTGTAGAAATCCGTCCCCGCATTGAAAAAGTTTTTATGCATCTGCATCATGGAAATGTTTAAGCCTTTTGCGTTTGCGGACGGCGGGAGCTGCTGTCTGGAAGGCCGCAGGATTTTAATTAACAGAGAGGGCTTTGCAGGTTTTGTATAAGCCGGACGGCTGTACGTAGAGTTCTCTCTTATACAAGATAGCGTCAGCCAGGCCGGCGGCTGTCGACGGCAGGAAGGGCTTTGATATCAATAGATAGAACAGGCGGCGCCTGATATATAAAACAGGAGGAAAAAATTATGGCACAAAATCCAGTTGTAACAATCGAGACGACAGCGGGGGTGATCAAAGCGGAACTGTATCCAGAGATTGCGCCAAATACTGTCAACAATTTTATTTCATTGATCCAGAAGGGCTTTTATGACGGAGTGATCTTCCACAGGGTCATTGAGGGCTTTATGATCCAGGGAGGGGATCCGGACGGGATTGGCACCGGCGGGCCGGGCTATTCGATCAAGGGGGAATTTTCGCAGAATGGTTTTCAGAACGATCTAAAGCATACGAGGGGCGTTTTGTCTATGGCGCGTTCCCAGATGCCGGACTCTGCTGGCTCCCAATTCTTTATCATGCACAGGGACAGCCCGCATCTGGACGGCGCTTATGCGGCGTTTGGCAAGGTGACGGAGGGGCTGGAAACTGTCGATGCGATCGCGGAGACAAAGACAAATTATATGGACGCCCCACTGGAGGAGCAGAAGATGAGAAAAGTCACTGTGGAGACCTTTGGCGTGGAATATCCAGAACCGGAGAAGTGTTAAGAGACACAACTGTTATCCCTATTCCAAGCGAATTTGTTCGTTTTGAGAACAAATTCGCTTTGCGAATGGGTTTTGCTCTGTATCTTATGCGGCGGCAAGAAATCGGCATATCGGCGTGGTTTCTTGCCGTATATTATTCTATATTACCCTTTTTGGAATAAAAATTTAAGAAATGGAAGTGGAGGTAAAAAATAGCCTGATTTATTGCGCTTTTTTGAGAAATGATGTAAAAAAAAGCGCCAACATGTCCTAAAATAGAATTTTCATTTTTGGATTAGTATGATATAATAATTGAAGCTGTCCTATTTATGGTGTGGGGGTATCATCATATTTATGCAGCGGAAAAATTAAGAAGGAGATGAACAAATGAAAGCAGCAAATTTAAAAAAGCGCATTTTGGCATTTGGCTTGGCTCTTTCTTTGGTTGTGACAGGCAGCGTGATTGATAACTCGTCCGTTGCCGTGGCTAAAAAAGCAAAGAAAGCAAAGAAAGCAAAGACACCAAAAATAAGCAAGAAGAAGCTTACTGTCACTGCTGGGAAAACAGCAAAGCTGACGGTCAAAAATGCAAGCAAAACAGTAAAGTGGTCCACCAGCAACAAAAAAGTTGTGAAAGTGACCAAGAAAAGCGGCAAGAAGAAATCAAAAGCTACATTAAAGGCTGTAGCAAAAGGTTCTGCAAAAGTAACCGCAAAGGTAGGAAAGAAGAAGCTTACCTGTAAAGTTACTGTCAAGGCAGTTCCTACCGATATTTCTTCTGTGTCTGTGGATGCATTTGATTCTAGCTCTGTTGTGTTGAAGATGAAGAAGGTTACTTCACTCAATGCCTCAGACATCAAGGTTGCAGTCAAGGGCTACAACAAGGGTACATTTAACAAAACGGCAAAAGTAACCGATCTGACAACGTCAGACCAGCAGACATGGCGTCTCTATCTGGCTTCTGGAATTCCAAATGGGGCTTATGTGAAAGTGACGATTGGCAAAAATGTCAAAACAGTTCAAAATAAGCAGACATTATATGGAACAGAAGAGAATGAGACAATTTTGTCAGAGAAGAACAAAGTTGAAATAATCGATCTGGATTACTATTTTAAGGGCAGGATTGGCAACACAAAATATTCTTTGGCGTCAGGCAAGCTCCCGGATGGTTTGGTTTTAAGCTCTAAGAGGGCGATGATAAAGGGTATGCCGAAAGCCACAGGAGACAGTACGGTGACAATACAGGCTGTGGATGAGATTGGAAGAAAAGCGACAACGGAGCTGACGATCAAGGTATATGATAAGAAGACCATTGTGAGCGGCGATCAGACAGTGAAGTGCAGGATTGATGATTATACTGCAGACCGCGTTGTGACAGCTGCAAATCCATCTGCAGTTCCGACTGGTAGTTCAGAGCCATCTGTATCTGATACGAACGCCCCAGCTGCGACAGCGACAGCAACGCCTATACCGCCTGCAGCGACAGAGTCTGCAGACAGCAGTTCACGCCCGTATCAGTCAATCGTGATTCAGCCAAAAGGCGGCTCAGGGCTTTATACGTTTGCACTGGCAGCGCCTGCGGATGTAGCGGGAGTGGCACTTTCTACAGATAAGGTGGATGCGGCAACCCAGGCGGTAACGCAGGAAAAGGCTGAATCGACTACATTGAACATCCCATATGGAATCACAGAAGGGACGCATACGTATACGATCAATATTACAGATACGGCGGATGCAACGCGCGTTTGCAGCGCACAGGTTACAGTAAATGTTGTTCCTTATTATAATATCACCGGCGCTGTTGCAGATGCAGCAGGCAATATGCCGAGGGGGAACGCACTGTATTTCATACCGAAGGATGCAAAGTCATTTAGTGAATACATTTGCCAGCGCACCTATATTAAATATCAGGATGACGGGTATGACCGTGTTCGGTGCGGAGGAAACCGTCCGAATGGTTATCCGTACGATGATTACAACTCATATGGAAACTTTGTAGTATATGATTCCTATGATTCTGCTAATGTAGGTCCATTCCCGGCAGAAACTCCGCTTCGGGCTGAGCCGACGGCGACTCCGGCGGATGCAACGCCGACTCCGGTTCCATCATACCAGCCGCCGGTTTTGGATGTGGGAAGATATATGACAGAGATTCCGGAAGGCGAGTATATTGTAAAAATGTATTCCTCAGCAACAGATACTTATTATCAGATGGATAATACTGTGACAGTTGGCAAGGCTGACGCAGAGGTAAATCTTAATATGCCGATTCATTATGCTACAGTATCTGGCGTTGCTACTTATGCGAATGTTGAAAATCCAGTAGCAAACAATGAGATTTACTTTGAGATGAAAGACGAAAAGGCTGAGTGGGATGGAGACGAGATATATTCTGTATCCACGAACTATAAGGGAGAATTTGCGGTATCTATGCCGAAAGGAACTTATACAGCCTATATCTACGACGAGTATGGCAAGCGCCAGTATTTTGGGACAGACGTGACAGTTGGCGAGACGGCGTCAGCCCTGGCAGATTTTAAACTGGCGATCACCCGTTATCTTGTAGAGGGTAAAATATACAGAAAAGCCTCTGCAGAATCGTCTGAAGAATCATCTGACGGCGTACAATCAGATGTGGTTAATTTAAAACCGGTAACAGGGCAGAAATTGTATTTCTATATGCCGGATGGAACGATGAAATCCGTAAGTACAGATAGTGAAGGGAAGTACCAGATTTATCTGGAAGGCGGAAGCCCGGCAAAGACATACACCGTAAGGACATATAACTATGACAGCGGCAAAATCTGTTCTTTGGGTTCTGTCTCTGTAGAGCAGGCAAACCGTACGGTGGCGGCAAACAATGCAGCCGATCTGACAATGGATTTTACGACAGAAGCAGCATCCGCAGTGGAAATTACCCCATCCCAGTTAGGAACAGCTGTTGCATTCCAGTCTACTGGAAACAATGAGATCCTTGCTAAGTTTACACCAGCAGAAGCGGCTAATTATCAGATTGAAGCGGCATATACAAACAAAGATGACGTTTATTTTGAACTGTTAGACGCATCTGGGTATACAGTGTATTCTTCCTATGTAAAATGGGGAGACGGCCAATATATCAGACAGGCAAATCTGCAGACTGGAACAACATATTACTTGCGGGTAATAACTTATCGAGATAGTGATGATTATTATTCCGACCAGACTAAAGGAAATATTTCGGTTACGATTTCGAAGCGGACTGATCCTTATGACGTGACGGCGGAATTGACCGCAGGGACAGAGCTGACAGTCAACACAAGCAGCGATTCTGAGAAGCCAACTTATATCAAAGTAAATGTGGAAGCAAACAAGACATATACGATTGATGTTTCCAATACGACGATAGGAGTAAAAAATGTTGCTTATGAAGTGAGCGGATCAACAGAATATGGGCTGCCGAGTGGCAGTTTGACAAACGGAAAAGGAAAGATTGTCTTTAAGACAGCAGAGGCGGGAGCATATTATATCAAGCTTCAGGCGAAGTCAGCGGAGCGGTATGATGAGGATGATGAAGTAAATTATTCAACCCTGATCTCTGCAAACCTGAAACTGTCGCTTACGGTATCTGATTCGGTTTCCTGATCAGCCGGCCGCAACGAACAGTCCATCATCAGTGCCGGTGGAGTAATAAGGACAGCGGTACGGTAAAAAGTTTTGAGAATAAATAAATTGAAGGAGATGAACAGATGAAAGCAGCAAATCTAAAGAAACGCATTTTTGCTTTTGGCCTGGCGCTTTCTTTGGTCGTGGCAGGCAGCGCGGTTGACAATCCGTCTGTTGCAGTTGCAAAGACAAAGAAGGCAAAGAAAGCAAATAAAGCCAAAAAAGCCAAAAAAGCTAAAAAAGCCAAGAAGTTAAAAATTAGCAAAAAGAAGCTTACTGTGACTGCTGGAAAAACAGCGAAGCTGACTGTCAAAAACGCAACAAAGACAGTTAAGTGGTCAACAAGCAACAAAAAAGTCTTAAAGGTGGCAAAGAAGAGCGGTAAGAAGAAAACAAAAGTCACTTTGAAAGCGGTAAAAGCAGGAAAGGCAGTGGTTACTGCCAAGGTAGGCTCTAAGAAGGTAAAATGTAAGGTAACTGTTAAGAAGAGAGTACCTGTGATCAATAGCGCAGCAGTTGATACTTATGATAATTCCTGCGTAGTGGTAGCGCTGAAGGAAAAATTTGCATTAAATATCTCTGATTTTTCTGTTGCGACCAAGCAATATGATTCCGGGAGCTTTAATAACAGCCGTACCCTGACTACGATGACGACAGAGGATCAGAAGACATATCGTCTCTATCTCGCAGGTACTGTGTCCAACGGGGATACGGTAAAGACGACGGTGAAAGGGATTTCCAAGACATCACAGTATGCGAGGAAGTTTGTCCCTGTTGAGGATTATGCGGAGCAGTATATCGTAAAAGCCGGAGAAGTCGTAGGCGTAAATTGTGATGAGTATTTAAGAAACGCAGTTGGCGGAGTGAAATGTTCTATCACTGGAAACCTGCCGGAAGGATTAAGCTATGATTCCAATATTGGAAGGATTTACGGCATACCGACTGCAACGGGCGAGACGACAGTGACAGTGAAAGCTGTCGACGAGCTGAAGCGCAGTGCAGAGCAGAAAGTTTCGTTTTTGGTATATGACGACAACACGGTTGTCGCTGAAGCGGCCAATAAAGAGTGCTTCCTGGACAAGGAGACCGAGAAAAAGGCAGCGTTAGTCACAGAGGCGAATAAGGCTCTGAAGGATGAAGCGAAAGTTTATCTTGATACGGTTTCGATTGCAGCATATGGCGGTTCCGGAAACTATACATTTGCGCTGGATACGCCGGATGTGGCTGAAGTGAGCCTTTCAACGGACAAAAAGGACGCTGCGGGAGCAGTTGTGCATAAGCCGTCTGAAACGACAAAACTTCAGATTCCGTACTCTATCACAGCGGGGACGCATAACTATACGATCACTGTTACAGATGCAATGGATGCGGCGCGTACCTATAAGACAACCGTGACAGTAAAAGTAGACAAGGGATACAATATGGTCGGAACGGTAAAAGATATCACGGGAAATAATCTATCTTCCGGCAAGATTTACTTCTACCCTTCTGATTCAGTAGACCAGGCGGATAAATGTTACAGCACATCCGTAGGAAACTGGGACGGCGGAGCTGCTCCGGGCGTCGGTGAGGGAACTTACAGCGCTTCCCTGCCGGCTGGCACATATACTGTTAAAGTGACGACATCCGACAGCGACAGCAGCAGCTCAATCTTTTACCATGTGTCAAAGAAGATCAAAGTAGCTCAGAAGGATGGGACGGCGGCAGTCAAGATTCCGCTCCGTCTCTATACAGTTTCTGGTATTGCCGCATATAGCAATACGGAAAACAAGCTGGAGAACAAGAGTATTTATATTGAAAATGTAGATTATCAATATGAACAATATAGTTTCGGAACGGCAACGGACAAAGATGGAAACTTTATTGTATCTCTTCCGATTGGAGAGTACACATGCTACTTCTATGATGAGTATGGCGACAGGCAGAATCTGGACGGCAGTATTGTTGTCAATAAGGCAGATGTCAATGCCGGTACATTGAAAGCCTCCATATCACATTATAGAGTGGAAGGTATCGCATATGACGCTACTTCTACAGACAGCGTTACCGGCGCAATGGCGCTTCTTAAGAATACTACACTGCGTTTCTATAATGCGGATGGTAAAGTGATCAAAAAAGAGACAGATGAAAACGGTATTTTCCGTCTGAGCCTGTCAGGTGATGCAACGTATAAGGTGCGTGTAAATTATGGCGGTGCATTGCGTACTCTGGGCACTGTGACAGTAACGACTGCAGACCAGCTGAATGTGCCTTTGCAGTATACATTTGCAAACGAGCTCGCGGAGGTAAAAGATCTTCCGATTGATACAAAGTACACCTTTATTTCTTCCGGAAATAATGATCTGGTCGGGAAATTTACGGCGGCAGAAAATGCTAGGTATGTTGCAACTGCTGAAGTTGGCGGAGAGTATACCACATCTGTTACTCTCTTTGACGAGGCTGGTTTTGTAGTAGATTCTGATACACTGCTGACGGCAGGAAAGGTTTATTATGTCAAGGTTAATGTAAAAGATAGTGAAGACAACCAGGCGCTTTGCAATGTCGACGTATTAGTTGAAAAGGTGACTACGCCGCAGGAGAGCGCAACAGAGATTGCACTTGGCTCTTCACAGACTGTTACGACAACATCTGAGAAGAATACCATGATCAAGCTCCACCTGGAAAGCGGAAAATCCTATTATCTGTCATTTGACAGTGAGAATGTTTCTCGCGCTTATTTTCGGAATGCTGGAATCTCTGGAAATGAGGAAGATGGACTGGGTTACTATGTTTACCGTAATATAACTCCAGAAGACTATATTACAGTTTCAGAGACCGGTGATTATTACTTTGTAGTATCTTATTATGAATATGATGAATATGATGATCGGTATAGCACAGTATATGATTCGGCAACTGTTTCCTTCCAGGAGAGAGTAGTTTCAGACGATGAGGAGGAATGGTAAGATTCTCTGTCTGACATTTCTATCAGTATAGGCGTACTGATAAAAAGAAAATAGAATGTCCATACGGATGAAAAGAGCCCCGAGGCGGAAGCTTCGGGGCTCTTTCTGCCTGTAGAAACAGTTGCGAAGAGAGTGTATGTGAAGAAAAAGAATCCTGCCTCTCTTTCCGTCTATAAAAAACGACTGCATAGAGAGTGCATCAAGAAAAAACGCATTGTTCACAGTTTCCCCACAAAACCGTGCTATAGTTTCTTTGGTAGAAAAATAAAATATGGCGAGGAGGGTTTGGATGTGATAGAAGTAAAAAATCTTGTCAAAAAATATGGCAGCCATACGGCAGTCAACCATCTTACATTTACGGTAGATACAGGCAAAGTAGTTGGATTTCTGGGGCCGAACGGCGCAGGGAAATCGACTACCATGAATATGATAACCGGTTATATCACCCAGTCTGAGGGGACGGTTTTGATTGACGGCATCGACATGGCAAAGGAGCCGGAACGAGCCAAGCAAAAGATTGGCTATTTGCCGGAGATTCCGCCGCTTTATCAGGATTTGCGCGTCAGGGAATATCTGGAATTTGTCGCAAAGTTAAAGCGCGTCAAGAGAAAAGAAATCGATTCCATGGTGTACCGCATTATGAAAAAAACAGGTTTGAGCGATGTATCCGAGCGGATCATCCATCAGCTGTCCAAAGGATATAAACAGCGTGTCGGCCTGGGGGCTGCGATGGTCGGGGATCCTGATATCCTGATCATGGATGAGCCGACTGTGGGACTTGATCCAATCCAGATCATAGAGATTCGGGAGCTGATCAGGGAACTTAGCGAAAACCACACTGTCCTTTTGAGCTCCCATATTATGCAGGAAATTTCCGCTGTCTGCGATGAAGTGCTTATCATTAACGAGGGGGAGATGATCGCCTATGACACGCCGGAAAATATAGCGAAGCAGGTGGCAAAGGAGACTGGCATCCACCTGATCGTCAAGGGGGACAGCGAAAAGATAATCAGCACGCTTTATGACATAGAGGGGATTTCACGGATTGACGAGGAAGAGACAGGCGATAGCGAGAGCGTCCGGCTGACAGTACATGCAGATACAGAGCAGGACGTCAGGGAAAAGATATTCCTCGCCATGGCGGAAATCTCATGTCCGATCTTAGAGATGCATCAGCTTGCCACATCGCTTGAAGACGTATTTCTGGCGTTGACTGGAAAGGAGGAAGAAGAAGCATGTTAGCAATTTATGTGAAAGAGATCAAACAATATTTCCATTCCATGATAGGATTTGCTTTTCTCGCCTTTTTTTTGCTGGTGATCGGGATTTATACCTGGGCGTATAACCTAAACGGCGGATATGGGAACTTTGAACTGACCCTTGGGAGCATTTCGTTTTTATTTGTGCTGCTGATCCCTATTTTGACGATGCGCATTATCGCCGAGGAAAATCATCAGAAGACAAACCAGCTCCTCTATACGGCGCCGGTTTCTGTCACGAAGATTGTTTTGGCAAAATTTTTTGCCCTGCTGACATTGTTTGGGATTGGGATTATCGTGACTGGCCTGTACCCGCTTCTCATCAGCAGATACAGTGAGGATATGTCCCTTGCCTCCTCTTATAGCAGCATACTTGGCTTTTTCCTGCTGGGGGCGGCGTGTATTGCGATCTGTATGCTGATCTCCGCTCTGACAGAGAGCCAGGCGATCGCGGCAGTCGTCTCTTTTATCGTGCTGCTGGTCAGCTTCCTGATGAGCAATCTCACAGGGATGCTCCCGGAAGATGCGCTCAGCCAGTGCGTGATGCTTGCCGTCCTGTGGCTGGCATTTGTCCTGTTTATCCAGAAGATGCTTGTCAAACTGTGGCTTGTGGCTGGTCTGGCGGCAGTCGGGGAGGCGGCGATCTGGATTGTCTATTTTGTGAAAGCTTCCGTATACGAAGGTTTTGTGACAAAATTGTTGAATATGCTGGCAGTATCGACCCGGTTTGAAGATTTTAGCATGGGGATCTTAAATTACGATGCGATTGTATATTATCTGAGCATTATCGTGTTCTTTGTGTTTTTGACGATCCAGGTGATCCGCAGCCAGCAGTATAAGGCGGGGATTTACAGTTCTGTTGTCACCGTGCTTGCGCTGGCGGTCGTAGTGATGGCGAATATGATGTTTTCCAGGCTGGAGCTTAGCACAGACTTAACGCCTGCTTCTTATTTTACGCTGTCAAAGGACACGAAGGAGGCGTTAGGGGAGATCAAAGATGATGTTACGGTCAATTACATGGTTTCAGACGGACAGGAAAACCAATATATTGAAAAGATTTTAAACCAGTATGGAAAGATATCCGGACATATTAAGATCAAGCGGGTCGACCCGGTAGTCAATCCGGGGTTTGCAGACAAAGTCGGCGTAGAAGATACAGTAGAAAATAATGACGCCATTGTGGTCAATCAAAGAACCGGCAAGGCGTGTTATGTCTCTAATACAGATATGTTTGTCCAGGATATGGATTATTACACTGGAAACAGCCAGGAATCGCTGGATGTGGAAGGGCAGATCACGGCGGCCATCCAGAAGGTGCTGTCTGATAAGGCGACGAAGGTCTATGTTATGACAAAGCATTCAGAGATTGAGCTTGGCAGCGGCGCAGATGATATTTTTGAAAAGATGAATATGGAGACGGCGCAGCTGGAGCTTGCCACACAGAAAAAGGTACCGGACGACTGCGATATTTTGCTGGTCAACGGGCCGTCCTCCGACTTGACGGACAGAGAAAAGGAAATGGTGTTAGATTATCTGGACAACGGCGGCAGGGCAATGCTAAATGTGCTGTATACGAAGAAAAAGCTTTCCAATTATGAAGAAATCCTGAAGCATTATGGAATCCGTCTGGTAAACGGAGAAATATTTGAAGGAGCCGGGAATTATGTGCAGTATGTAAACTGGATCCAGCCGTTTGCCAGCGAAGAGACTGACCTTTTGAAGGATTTGAATGGCTATATTGTATTTCCCGGCGCAATGGGCATGACGGTGGATGAAAAGGATGCGAAGCAAAGCGGCGTGACGGTGACAGAGATTTTAGGGACTTCTGACGATTCGTTTGCCAAGGTAAATCCATCGAATGAGGAGCTTGGAAAGGAAGATGGAGATATTGACGGACCGTTTTCGGTTGGACTTCTTGTAAAAAAGGCAAAGGAGGATGCGGACGGCTCGGAGGACGGGCAGAAAGATGAGGAGGCAGAAGATGAGGCGGCTTTGTTTGTCTATTCTGCGGCGGGGGCGTTTTCAGAGGATTTCCTGCAGACTTCCGGACTGGACAATGCGGATCTGCTCAAAAAATCCCTCAGTGAGATGAGCGCTTCTGATATCAGGGAGGTTTCTGTTGCAGAAAAGAGCCTGTCGTATTCCTATGTATCTATGCCGGCCGGAAGCCAGCTTTTCTGGGCTGCCGTTCTGGTAGTCATCATCCCCGCAGGCCTGCTGATCATGGGATTTGCAATCTGGTTTACGAGGAGAAGGGTTCCCAGGGAGGCTGCATCAAATAAGGCTTAGAGAGCATAGGGATGAATCTCGACAGCGCAAAGGGTCTGG
>CANQCD010000213.1 GCA_947589455.1 uncultured Lachnospiraceae bacterium
GGACGATACGTTTTCTGTGCTTCCACATCAATGTGCAGGTTTACAATGACCTTTTCATCGGAAAGCTCCGGGTTGACTGCCCGGAACTTCGTATCAAACAAGGAAAGCTTTTCGTTTAACGCGGTAAATTCTTTATCGTCCCCGGTGATCCTTGTATTTGGCTTTCCCGGAGATACATCTTCCTCTGTCGTGATGGAATCTCCCTCGATAAAGTCCATGATCTCCTGGTAGCTGTAGGGTTCAAATTCCCTTGCAGCGCCTTTCAAAATAATGGCAAGCACTTCTTTATTTTTGTATAACTCCTTGCTGGCGCGATCCAGCCCGGCTAAATTTTCCGTTATCTGGAATGAGTGGAGCAGTTCCATGCTCCCCTGCAGGTTTTTTTCTCCCATTTACCGTCCTCCTATGTGTTCATTATAACTGTTTTCGGCTGTTTTTACAATACTACTTGCTTAATTATCGGGCACAGCGTAAAGGCAGTTATAAAGCTTTTTGACGGGTTTGTGGCTGCTATCCAGTTAAAAACAATATGTTCTGGTACTTTTTCACTCAATGTCAATCAAAAAGCGCTATATTAGAAAACGGACAGCGTTCAAAGGAATAATCTACTGTACATAACCAGCCTTTTCGTCCATCTTCCAATTTGAACAATACAAACAATCGAGAATCAGATTGGACATATGCTTTTTTAGGGTAACATTTCATCCCTTTTTTTACTGTAAATGTTTTTGCCTGCTGATTTGGTTTGAAATAAAATTCCGTCCTGCCTGCTGTAAGCAAACCACCATTTTTTTTAGCAGCATTTTGCACGTAAGTTTCATAGAATTGAAAAGTCCGTTTGGAAACTTGTTTTACTTTACCATTTTCTAATTGGAATTTCACTTCATCCCAGTGATTCCCTATCAAAATGCACACATCCTCCAGCGCCCGATCCATTGCAACAGTAAAATCTCCTCTCCCATTGGTAGAAATTAGTTTTCCACACCGCTGTCTGTATCCTAAACACTTAACATCGTTTTTCAAATTCCAGATCCGGATTATCTGTCCATGCCTATACTCATACAAAGCCGAATAACAGATATCTTCTGAATCAGCATAAGCATATACCCAAAGATTCCGTGTTTTATCTTTTTTATCAATATCTAAAACCTGCATTTGAGGACTATAATAGTATTCATCTAATCTAATTTTAGTCTTTCTCTTTCCATTTACTTTTATTTTAATAATGCCCTTTTTATTCATACTGTAAGAAAGAATCTCTTTTTTCCCTTTTAAGTCTAAATTCACTTTATAACTGCGATTTTCCTTTAAATTCATAATTTTTGCTGCATCTGCCTTTGTTGAAACTCCTCCAATTAAAAATAGAAGAAAAATTATAACTACAACTATATTGTATCTTCTATTATTTTTAATTTCAATCTTTCTATTTTTCCAAGAATTTCCCATCATATTTTTCTCCTTTATACTCACATTAAAAAAGTTTTTTGTATGCCTTCTTTGCATTGACAGCTTTCGATACCGCTTGTACCGTTTTCACCTGTATAAAATCACCTGTACCCAGCAATAATGCTAAGATTAAAAATATAGATATTATCTTCTTTCTCATGTGTTGATCCTCCTATCGTTATCTCAAAAAACTTGCCTCGCTGCTTTTGACTCTGCAATTCCTAATTATAATATAATCTGTACTTCTGATTAGTATCTGTGTCATTGTCATAAAAACTATATTCAAGATATGTCTCTGTAATACAGGAAACAAAGCCATGTATCCTGACGTTTGACAACAAAGTTTCTTTATTATTGCCATCTAAATCACATTTCACAACATCACAAATACAATCCTCAAAATTCGCGAAACCCTCAGAACCGTCACTCTCATCATAATTTTCTTTATAAATGACCATATACACTAAAAAATTATTTTACCTTTGCGCTTTTTACTTTGCTCCATGCGCCGTAATATTTCTTTTTCCCTATTTTTTTACAGGCGCGTATTTTGACATAATAAGTCTTCCCGCTCTTTAAGAGCGGCGGCGTCTTGGAGGAATTTTTCTTTGCGGAAAGCACCCTTTGGATTGTTCCCCGCTTAAACTGTTTATCGGTTGACACCCAGAGTTGAAATTTACTGACTGTAGTGTTCTTCTTCCATGTGACTGCCAGCTGTCTCCTGATTGGAGAATCCAGTTTTGTCACGACTGCCTTTACCGGGATTACCGTAACAGTGATTTTCTTTTTTCCCGCAAAGCATGTCTTTGTCCTTGTCGTTTTTATGGTAACGGTTGCTTTGCCATATCCTTTGACCGTAGCGGTTGCTTTACCTTTTTTTACCGACAGGGAAATTACTTTTGAATTGGGAACACTATATTTGACCGCACCGTCACTGTCTGTATCGACTTTTAAGGGAAATGGCTTTTTCCCATATGTCACAGTGACGGATTTTGCCCATATGTTCGGCCAATAGTAAGCGTGGTCTGTTGGTTTGATCGTTGGCTTTATCGTCGGCCTGACAGTTGGCGTAACTTCCCAGTCTGCGGATGGCGTTTCTGTTGGCTCTTCTGTTGGCTCTTCTGTCAGTTCTGGTTCCTCTGTCGGCGGAGTTGTTGTTGCCTCTCTCTGTAGTAACATTACTGTCACTTCGCTCGGAGTGGCTACACCGTCTTCTACTGTTATATTTTCAGAATTAATATAATATATTTCATAACCTTCTTTGCTGACTTCCACAGTATATTCCCCATCCTGTGTAATGGATGCCGTATATATGCCTTTCTCATATTCGTCTTCCGCAATGATCAAATCAGCTTCATCATTCTCTAACGTTACTGTGGCGTCTGTAATTGAACCGCCATTTTCGTCCACTACATAAATGCTGACCCCTGCCTCTTTTTTCTCCAGGTTTACCGAGACATTTTGAGGGATTCCGGCGTCTACCTGGATCGTAGTAGAATAATCCTGATATCCAGATGCCTCGACTGCCAACGTATATGTGCCTTCTTCTAAATCAATCTCAAAAACGTTCGTATATCCAGAAACCGACTCCACTCTCCCTGGACTTTCCCCATCTTTTTCCAGTGTAACCTCTGCACTCACAGCTGTTCCGTTACTCACTACCGTAATTGTCACTGTCGCTTTCTCTTTCTCCAGTCTGATCGTCAGAGAATCGCCGTCTGTTTCCCCGCCGGAGTATGTTACCCCTTCATCTGCTACGGTAATCGTAAGGTTCTGAGGACTGTCATATCCTGCGGCTTCGACTGTAACGGTATAATCTCCATTTTGCAGATTTGTCGTGTAGCTTCCGTCCTTTTTGTCGTCCACTTTAACACTTTCACTCCCTATCTCCCCTTTTCTCTCAATCGTGACCTTTGCTCCGTCAATCCCGTCTCCACTTGGATCGTCTTGCAGCTTAATGGTTACTTCCTTCTCTTGTTTCTCTAGTTCCACCGTCAGGAAATCTGTATTACTCGATTCTCCATCGGAGTATATTACCCCTGTATCTATTACGCTAATTGTAAGTTCTTTGTTTTTCAGGACGCTTATGTCGTACCCTTCCGCTTTGACTACTGTAACGGTGTACTCACCATTTTGCAGATTTGCCGTGTAGCTTCCGTCCTTATTATCTTTCACTTCAACAGCTTCACTCCCTTTGTCCCCTTTTCTTGTAATCGTGACCGTTGCTCCGTCAATCCCGCTTTCACTCGTAGCGTCCTGCAGCTTAATGGTTACTTGCTGCTCTTGTTTCTTTAGTCTCACTGTCAGGGAATCTGTAATGCTCTCTTCCCCGCCGGTGTATTCTACTCCTGTATCTGTTACTTTAATCGTAAAATTGTTCAGAGGGCTTATGTCGTACCCTTCCGCATTGACTGTAACGGTATACTCTCCATTTGGCAGCTTTGTCGTGTAGCTTCCGTCCCCATCATCGGTCGCTTCAACTCCTTTACTCTCTGTCTCCCCTGTTTTCTTAATCGTGACCGTTGCTCCGACAATTCCGCCTCCACTTGGATCGTCAGCGTCCTGCAGATTAATGGTTACTTTATGTTTATGTTTCTTTAGTTTCACTGTCAGGGAATCGGTAATGCCCTCTTCCCCGCCGGTATACGTTACCCCTTCATCTATTACGTTAATCCTAAGGTTCAAGGAGCTTGTGTCATATCCTTCGGCTTCGACTGTAACGGTATAATCTCCTTCTGGCAGATTTGCCGTGTATCTTCCGTCCCCGTTGTCGGTCGCAACCTCTTTAACTTCTTCACCCCTTGTCTCCCCTCTTCCCTCAATCGTGACCGTTGCTCCGACAATCCCGCTTCCACTTGGATCGTCAGCGTCCTGCAGCTTAATGGTTACTTCATGCTCATTTTGCTTTTCAGCCGCCTTAACGGTATTCTCTGCCTTTACCGCTGCTGTTACCGAGCTATGATCTGCTTCCATTGTCAACAGCATGATCACCGAAAGCAGATATGCCAATATTTTCTTGCCTTTTCTCTTCAAGTCTCTTCCTCCAATCCTTTTTGCAGCGACAGCGGATTCCCCATCGTCTAAAGCCAATGGGCTTCCTAGTTCATCGACTTCTTCTTTAATCATTCCGAAGATAGTATTAGTTACCATTGTCTAAAGCTAACGGGGAGCCTGCTTTATCGCCCCTGCGATCTGCTTGCTGTCTCCACAGGCGTTAATGTTCCGGCAGTCAGGCAAACAATACAAAGCAGTATGCCACGTATACGGTCTGAACAGTAACCATAATAAAATCTATTTTACCTTTGCGCTTTTTACTTTACTCCATGCGCCGTAATATTTCTTTTTCCCTATTTTTTTATAGGCTCGCATTTTGACATAGTAAGTCTTTCCGCTCTTTAAGAGCGGCGGCGTCTTGGAAGAATTTTTCTTTGCGGAAAGCATCCTTTGGATCGTTCCCCGCTTAAACCGTTTGTCAGTTGACACCCAGAGTTGAAATTTACTGACTGTAGTGTTTTTCTTCCATGTGACTGCCAGCTGTCTCCTGATCGGAGAATCCAGTTTTGTCACGACTGCCTTTGCCGGAATTACCGTAACGGTGATTTTCTTTTTTTCCGCAAAGTATGTCTTTGTCCTTGCCGTTTTTATGGTAACAGTTGCCTTGCCATATCCTTTGACTGTAACGGTTGCTTTACCTTTTTTTACCGACAGGGAAATTACTTTTGAATTGGAAACACTGTATTTGACCGCACCGTCACTATCCGTTTCGGCTTTTAAGGGGAATGGTTTTTTCCCATATGTCACAGTGATGGATTTTGCCCATATGTTCGGCCAATATAAATCGTCGTATGTTGGCTTTATCGTTGGCGTAGCTGTCTGCAGCACAAACGGCGTCTTTGTCGGTTCTACAGTCGGCGTAACGGTTGGCGCAGCTGTCCGCACCGCGAACGGCGTCTTTGTCGGTTCTGCAGTCGGCGTAACGGCTGGCGCAGCTGTCCACACCGCGAACGGCGTCTCTGTTGATTCTGCAGTCGGCGTAACGGCTGGCGCAGCTGTCCACACCGCGAACGGCGTCTCTGTCGGTTCTACAGTTGGCACAGATGTCGGTGTAGCGGATGGCATAACCGCATCTTCCTTTGCCATTGCTTCATATTGGTCAGAGATGTTAGATGCCTGTAAGAAATCCACACCTTCCACAGTATAAGTAACTTCAATGCTATCCGTAATATCCGAACCAAAGATTGGCGCATCCAGATTCTGATCGTCTTTATTCCGGTAATTCCAGAACTGCAAACAATAATGTCCGGTTGACGGATTAACCAGCTGATCATTATCCAAAAGCTTATGAATTTCTTCCTCTGTTGTAAACCTCTTAACCACTTTTCCATCAAGCCGCAGCGTCACATCGCTAAATTTTACATCTTCCATTGACAACGGAATATTGGTATCCAGATATAACAGATTAAAATAAGTATCTGGTTTGAATACATCCTCTAAATCAGTAATACTTGCAGTATATGTGCCATCCCACAACATCTTTGCATCGTTGATCACTACCTTATCGTCTGCTTTAACATCGCCATTATAACAAATCTGCTTTGTAAAGTTATATGTTTTGCCCTCTGCTAAGGATGCCTCAATATCATCACGGTATACCCATGAATCGTTCTGTGAAAAACCAATCGCAGCATAATACGCATTGCGCTTAACATCAGGTTCTTTCTCGCCCATTCCTGTACCAGTCAAAGTAAACTTAACAGTTAAATCCTTTCCATCCAGATCGCCAACAGCAATCGGCGAATCAGTTCCAGTAACGCTACTACCGCCTGGATTGTAAATGTCAATCCGATAGTTTCCATTACCTTCTATGTCTCCTAAAAGTATCTTGCTCTGATCCACTTCAATCTCCCAACCGTCTACGAGCACTCTAATATCAGACGCTTTCACATTCGGCATAGCTTCATAAAGCCCAATAAGATCAACACAGAATACCGTTGCGCCTTGATATTCTGTACCGGAAATAATATCTACAGAATACTCGCCATCTCCTGTGACCTCGCCGATTTTACCCCAATTCTGTGGATTTTGCCAGTCTCCTGCGCAGTAGGCAGCCCTAATATCATAATGGCGTTTCCATTTTTCCTGATAAATCTCGATCTTTGTGATCGTAGCTCCCGGTGTACCGGATGAAAGCTCAACCCAGCCTTTTCCGCCGGTTAATTTTAACGAGTTCAATGTAATGCATTTTCCGGCATATGTGTCGTGTTCCATCACAGGCAGATTTGCCGCGCCTTCGGCAGCGCTCTTACAATATGCGAACTGGAAGTCTGCCGTCGCGCTGACTCCCTCGTCAGCCATCGTAATGCGGACGCATGGACTGTTCAGGGAAGCCCAGTCGTCATAGGTAAAGAACAGCTGCCAGAAATATGGATTGGACTCTACTGTCATACCTTCGCTGCAACTTGTCTCCTGATAATCTCCAATCTCGCCTTTGTCGAGATCCGGTCGGCCATCTGCAGTAATCCCCTTATTGTTGGTCCTTGACCAGAGACCTTCCCAGGAAGCTACTAACTCCAGGTTGCTCTCGTCTTCAACGACTTCCCCGGTTGTCATACCTGTCGAAATCGCGCCAACCTCCAGAGGGACATTCTGTGCGCCGGTCATTACCCGTAACACATCCGCGATATCTGCATAAGTGATCACGTTCTCATAACGGTCAAATACGGAATTGTTCCAAAGCACTGGCACAGCCCCTACTTCCTTACTGTAAGCCATCGTCTCTTTGATAAACGCCGCACAGCCCTGTTTTCCTAAATCCTGTGGACCATACTCGCCATAGATGATTCCATATCCCTGCTCTGAGAATATTCTTAACTTATCCATCTGTGTGTGGAGCGTTGCATAGTCTTCCTCCGTCCCCCAGGAAGCCTGGTATCCTGCCGCCGTTTTGTCTTCAGCGATACAGTAGGTAGACGGCTCATAGAAATGAACGGATACGCTCAGTTTGTTCTTGCCATTCTCCTCAAGGTCAGTCGGCATTTTGAACCTTTCGTCACAGGTCTTATCAAGGTTCGTATTATAGCCGGCGATGAGAAGCTGACGGTATTTGTTGTTGTCATTGTCTTCTGTAACGCTTCCGCGGACAATATCTACAAACTTCTGGTTGATCCGGTTGACCATCTCAAACGCCTCATCTTCTGTCAGCGTCCCGACTGCGGCGTCGTATTCCCCAGTCTCCGGATTATACGGCGTGTTTAATCCTTTGTTTCCATCTCCCCAGTCATATGCCGCAAGTTCCTCGTTTGCGGATTCAAAGATCAGGTAATCGCCGTACTCTGCATAGCGGTCTGCGATCTGCGTCCAGATTGCCTCATATTTTTTCCATGCCTCCTCGCGGATCTTTTCATCCGGCGAGCCAAACATGCCCCACCATCCGCCGTCATAGTGGATGTTTAATACAACGTACATATTATTCATGAAACAGTAATTCATGATATCTTCCACACGGTCAAAATATTTGCTGTCAATCGTATATGTACCGTCGTCTGACATCATGTTGGACCATGCCACCGGAATACGGATACTGTCAAATCCCGCCTTTTTCAAGGCTGCGAGCATCCCCTTCGTAGTCACTGGCTGTCCCCAGAGCGTCTCAAACTCTCCGGCTGTCGTAAAGTCTTTTGTCTGTTCTTTTGATCCGCAGCTCTCCATTGTATTTCCGAGGTTCCAGCCCTGCCCCATGTTGACCATCAGCTGTGCCGCCGTCAGGTCTTTGTCCATCACGCCGTCGTCATACATAGTGCGGCCGTTTTTGGATTTTCCATAGCTGGCAGCAAATGGGATTGGCGTTGTTTCCGGTCTCTCTGTGACGCCCGGATATAATGTGGCCAGCGGAGTCTCTGTTGGCTCCGCAGGATCAGTTGCCACTGCTGTTGGCTCAACCGTCGCTGTCGGCGCAACTGTCGCTGTTGGCGCAACTGTCGCTGTCGGTGCAACTGTCTCTTCCGGCTCTTCTGTCTCCTCTGGCTCTTCCGGCTCTTCTGTCTCCTCTGGCTCTTCTGTCTCCTTTGGCTCAGGTGCCGCTTTTACTGTCACCGCGCATGACAGCTTCTTGCTCTTATACTTCTTTGCTCCCTTTGCAAGATATTCAAAGCTTGCCGTAATCGTTGCCTTCCCGGCCTTTACGCCCTTGACAACACCTGTCTTGGTTACAGTTGCAACTTTCTTTTTTGAAGTTTTCCATTTTAAGGCTTTGATTTTCTTTACATTCTTTTTCACGGAAACCTTCAATGTTACCTTCTTACCTTCTTTAATTGTAGCGGAATTTCTGTTCAGCTTTAAGGTAACTTTCCTTGATGCGGCAGAGGCTGCGTTCCCATTGACTGCGATACCGCAAATCCCGGACAGTACCATCGCAATGGACAGCAGTCCCGCCATAAGTTTTCTGCTACGCTTCATTTTACTTTGTTCTCCTTTCTCCAAAAAAAGTTTTCTGCTGCGCAGCGGCTTCGCAGAAAGCTGTCCTGCACGCCGCTTTTTCTCCACACCCCAAATATGTGTGGCTGTCCATGTCGGTAGAAAATCAAGCGCGAACATAATGAGCATTTGATTTTACCTGACATGGTAGTGACAGAATCAAATAGTGCGTCGGCAAAACACCTGTGTAACAGGCGGATTCTGAAATCCATTATACCATGTTAGCAGAAAATTAAGCGCGAACATAGTGAGTACCTAACATGGTAGTGACAGAATCAAATAGTGCGTCGGCACGGCGCCTGTGCAACAGGCGGATTCTAAAATCCATTATACCATGATGTATCATATTTTTCAATTAAAACAGGCGGAGCCGGCAGATTTTTCCGCTTTCTGCAATGGGATTTTCTGAAAGTCTCTATGTTAAAGGGTAAAGTTATTGCGATTGCCTTATTTACAGCGAAATTGTGATTATGCTGTGAAAAAGCAGAGAGATTGCCGGTTATGCGTGATTGTACTGTATGGAACAGAAAGATTGCTGGTCATATGTGATTGTGCTGCATGAAATGGCAAGATTGCCAGTTATGTATGATTATACCGCAAGGGACAGCCGCAGTTTTTCCGCCGCTGTCCTTTGTCTGTATCACTTTTTATATTTGCTGTCACACTGGCTGTTTTCCAAACATTTGCATATATTGTTTTGCTTGTTCCAGCGTGATCTGCAGC
>CANQCD010000214.1 GCA_947589455.1 uncultured Lachnospiraceae bacterium
CCATTTACACTATCCTGGTCAGATTTTGTCGGCATAACATCATACGTTGCAATATCTTCTCCATCAATCTTTAATGTCGCTTTTGTTGCTTTGACATCCTTCATCTTTGTCGGAATGTCTGTTGAAATAAAAAGTGATTTATATCCTTGTGACGTCTTTCCTGCTTCCTCTAACGCATTCAAGTTCATGCCGGAAATCTTAACAGAATATTCCACATCGTTCTTTGTTATCTCTGCATCCTGAATTGCCACATCACAGGCCTTTGCACCGCCATTTACTCCAATCTGTTTTGTGAAATCATAATTCTTGGATTTCATACCGTTGTCACTATTTACTGCATCGCGGAACGCCCACATATCCGTCTGGAATCCCATATATGCATGGTAAACGCTTGCCGGAGTCGGTTCCGGCGTTGCTGGAGCCGGACTAGGAGTTGCCGTCGGTTCTGGCGTTGGCGTTGCAACATAGCCCGGATCTGCCGTCGCTGTCTTGCTCGTCAAACCAGTTCCACTGACTTTAAAATATACGCTGACTTCGTCACCCGCTTTTACAGGAATTTTCTGTGCATTCAATGCGTCAACCGCTGTAGCAGCCTTTGGATCCCTAACAGCCAGAGCGTATGCTGTCTGCGCATCTGACTTTGTAACAGAAGCTTTTGCCGCATCTACTGGGTAAACAGCCGGTGTAGTTGCAGTCACTGCCGCCACACGAACAGCTGTCGGCTCTATCTTAAAATCAGCGCCCGCATCGCCATACAAATTTGTATTGACTTTCAGAGAATTGATATCATCGCTGTCAGACTTTGCAGTATAAGTAACTGCATAAGAGCCATCACCTACAATGCGCTCTGCCGTGCCAACGCCATCATCTTTGCCCGCGCCGTCCGCACTGTAATCCAAAGAAGCTGTGAAATTTTTAATACCATTCACTGCTCCTGTCGTATCGACCGGCTTATCATTCTTCATCCCACTGACAGACAGGTGGATGATCGCCTTATCGCCTGTTTTCCAGGTAATATCTGACTTTAATCCATTAATATATTCTCCAGCTACCAGATTGGCTGTTTTCCCTGAACCGCCGTCTAACGCTGTCAAAGCGTCCGTATCTACACGCCAGCCCCATGGATTCTTCACCTGATAACGCATTCCCTTTTCTGTACTCTGGTCACTGTAACAAAACTGTGCAATATTAGGATCAATTTTAGTTGATGTAGATTCCGTACCGCTTATGATTGTAATCGAATCTACAGAAAATACCGGAACACCCTCCGTAGAAAGAGCTTTTCCTTTCTCGCCTCCCGGCACATTATAATTTGCATCAACCCAGAAACCACCTACGCCTCCACCCTTAGGCACTATCTTATCAAGGTCATCCTGCGACATACCGTTGCCATAAATCGTACCGTCCTGTTGCAAAGGTACTTCCAATGCATAATCACCATTTCCTGTAATCTCCCACACCATCCCGTCTGTTGCACTATACCACCCAGCAGACTGCAATGTAGGAGCAACCTTAAATCCCTCAGCCGCCTGCTCCGCTGTGATCACATCCGCACCCTCATAGCTGCCTTTCAGCGAAGCCGGGATTTTCTGAATAGTTCCCGCAGCTTCCGCTGTGTTTGACGTCATCGCCCCAATTCCGCCGCCGGTCAGAACCATTGCCGCAGAGAGAACGATTGACAACGCATTTTTGAATTGTTTCCTCATCAACATTTCCTCCTTACTTTCATTCATGCTTGTGTGTTACACGTTGCAATCCACAACTGTTATCATTATACACAATATTTCGGAAAATTCATACCCCCTTTTTATGATTTTTATACATATATTTTTTGCTTTTTTCAAGTTATCAGATAAAATACACAAAAATATGGCAGGTTTTCTTTTATTTTTATTCTAATTTCCCATGCTTCTCTTTCCTGCCGGAAAAACAATCCTGTAAAACAGGAAAAGCCCGTATGCTAACTATCTCAACTCATTAGCATACGGGACTGTTCCCACTTTTCATCATGAGTGCGTCAACGCAATGTCAAGCACACTTTTTATTTTTCAGCAAATTATTTTACTTTTACAGTTGTTACTGCTTTCTTCTTGCCTACTTTAACAGTGATCTTTGAAGAACCTTTCTTAACGCCCTTAACTGTTACAGTTAATGTACCCTTCTTAGAAACCTTCTTCGTTACCTTAGCTACTTTCTTCTTAGAAGATGTAACCTTGATACTGTCTGTAGTATTTGCCTTCTTGTTTGCATTTGTCAACTTGAATTTCAGCTTAACTGTCTTCTTCGCCTTAACAGATGCTTTCTTCTTAGCTGCTTTTACTTTCTTGACCGGATTCTTAACAGTTACTTTTACTTTAACTGATTTGCTTCCAGACTTAATCGTAATCGTAGCTGTCTTACCCTTCGTAGCACTCTTCGGAGCAGTCAGCTTAGCGCTGGAGTTCTTCACATTAGAAACTTTAACAAGTTTCGTGCTGCTTGATGTTACTTTAACTTTCTGAATATCAGAAGCACCAGCAGCTTTCTTGATCGTATATTTCAGCGTCGTTGACTTGCCAGCGGCAATGTACAGTTTCTTCTTCGCTGCGGTAACAGATTTTGTCTTAAGAGCAGACTCTGATGTAGTGCTTCCGTCAGTCGGTGTCCCAGTCGGTGCAACACTCGCAGTGCTATTCGGTGTCCCAGTCGGTGCAACACTCGCAGTGCTATTCGGTGTCCCAGTCGGTGCAACACTCGCAGTGCTATTTGGATTCTCAGTCGTCGGTGCAGCACTTGTGGTTTCTGACGGTGCAGCTGTCTCTTCTGACGGTGCAACAGCCGGCTCTAATTTCCTAGCCTCATACTTAGCCGAAAGATCACTTGCCTGTGTATAATCAATTCCTTCTACAGTAAAAGTCACCTCAATACTTTTAGCTACATTCGTAATGGCTTCATCCAAATTCTGATCATCTTTATTCCAGAAATTCCAGAACTGAAGAACATAAAGTCCACCATTCTCTTTAGCCATTTGATCATCGTTCAAGAGCTTCTCAATATCAGCTGCATCAGTAAATTCCTTGACAACTTCACCGTCAACTTTTAATGTGACATCGCTAAACTTCACATCTTTCATAGACGTTGGGATATTAGTCGCCAAATACAAACTCTTAAATTCCTTGTCAGCAGAGAAAATGCCATCCAATCTGCTTACACTTGCAGTATATGCGCCATCTTCCGTAATCTTAGCGTCTGAAATGGCAACTCCATTCACAACTTTACTATTTGTACTGTCATATAACTGTTTTGTAAGGTTGTAATCTGTAGACTCAATATCCTCAAAACCATTACGGTATACCCAAGATCCATCCTGGCTAAAACCAACAAATCCATAATATGGATTATTCTGAGACTCTGTTTTCGCACCCCAGCCTGTTCCTGAAAGTGAGAAGTTTACCTCAATGTAGTTAGACCATACAAAATCTGCTTTGTCCTGAATAGCACCACTCGTACTCATTCCACCCCACTCATTGTGAAGTTCGATACGGTAATCTGCGCTTTCAGATCCTTTGTTAATCATAGAAGTATCTACTTCTAATTCCTGACCATCCAGCTTGACAGAGGTAACATCTGCTGTAATCTCATCTGCTCCCTTTCCTGTGAGTGATAGTAAATTTTTAACATCCACAGTGAATACAGCAACGCCGTTAATTTCCTCTGGCATAGCCACTCCATCATCAGTGTCCAAATCTTCCTTATACAATCTTACGGAATAATCGCCATCACCATTAACAACTGCCGTTCCAGAACCAGCTGTTGCATCCCACTGATATGTTGCCTGACCATCAGCATAAACAATTCCGGCAACCGTCTCTTTAGCTGACTCACTCGGAGCCTCGGTTGTCGGAGCCTCCGTCGGGTCTCCAGATGTCGTACTCCCTGAAGATGTCGTAGCCCCTGGAGATACCGTAGATGCCGAAGCCTCTGCCTTAACAGTATTGTCTGCCTTTACAGCAGCTGCTGAAACTGGTGTGTAACCTGCGCCCAATGTAACTACCATTGCAGCAGACATCACCCATGACAAAATGTTTTTTGTCTGTTTCTTCATTTCTCTTCTTCCTCCTTTTGGATTTGTTCCTTTTGTGATAGGCAACTGAGATATTGCCTATAAACTTTTATTACAAACGGCATTATAGCACAGTTTTTTTTTCTTGACTAGATATTTTTTTCAAAATCTAAAATTTATACATACTTTTTTGCATATTTTCGGTATTTTTTTGTGATTTGTGACAAAAATAAGTCATATATCCAGTTAAAATAGGAAATCTTTGCGAAAATCACACGCTGCAGCCGGGTTTCTGATAATCTCCAAGCTTGCTTTCGTCGAAGTCTGGTCTGTTGTCCACAGCAATCCCCCTGCAAATTGATTTTGCTGTAAATAAATTACTATAAATAAAGGCGTCATAGATGCTCCGGAATATAAATCGCCGCATAGAGCAGCGTTTTTGTTATGTTTTTGTGACGTATTTTTCGGAAGCATTGATGTTATAACCAAAAGAGGATTTGTTTTCTAACGTGCACAGAGGGGCAGTCCGTGTCCTTACGGGAAACGCCTTTATGATGGAAACTAGAATAAATTGTGCAGGATTTCATCATTGCCAGTCACGGCCTTGATTGTCCGCAGCGTCTCTGTGACTTAGAATCTAACTTCTGAAACAGCGCTTTTTAAGCCGGCGTTACGAAATGGAAGATAGGTTATAAAGACTTCCCCGGCAGAAATCAGGCGGCTGAACGAGAGTATAGCGTCATGCGGACGCATTTGCCTGCCTGAAGCAGATCGGAGCATTCAAAGGAGCGTGTCGTTATGAAGATGCAGGCTGTGCTAATGGATGGGTTTAAGAATTTGTTCGATGTTTAACTGGCGGTTTGTTATCAGCCCTCCCATATTTGATTATGCCGCAAGAGACAGCCGCAGTTTTTCCGCCGCTGTCCCTTGTCTGTATCACTATTT
>CANQCD010000215.1 GCA_947589455.1 uncultured Lachnospiraceae bacterium
GTCTTAAAAGGCTGTTTTTTGCCTTTTTATTAGAATTTTCAGGGTTGTTTTACTATTCAGTTATCAAGGTCGTGCAGCCTCTGCACTGCTCTTTTGATAGAAGAGCCGGACTGCCTCTCTGCCGCCGCGCCTTCGAGCGCGTCAACGAGATATATGTTACCACGCATTTCCATTGATGTCAACACTTTTTTTCATTTTTTTTGTAAAGTTTGTAAGTCATTTATGATAATGTCTTAATAAACCAAAAGAGAAAATGTCCCATTATATTATGTCAGCAGAAATCAAGCGCAGTGAGTATCTGATTTTACCTGACATGGCAATGACAGAATCAGGCAGTGCGAAAGCACGACATCTGTGTAACAGGCAGATTCTAGAACTCCATAAATGAAAATGTCTGCGATATTATGCGTCTAAAACAAAGAACAGCAAAAGCAGGGGCGCTGCCTGTACAGCTTACGGCTGCCCCCACTTTTTTCAGATTGCTGTCATAGCGGCTCTTTAATTTGTTTCTTCGCAATCAGCCGGTTTAAACACTGTAGATGCCTCTTCTAAAATCTGACCGTAACAATCGGTCAAAACATAGTCAATGCCATCCTTGTTATGCATCTGGACGCCTAAAGTATGGTTTATACTCATCTGATTGATCGGTTCATCCAGCGTAAGTACCACGCTTTTACTCGTATTTCCTTTTGCAACAGATCGTACCGTATATTCCATATCGTTCTCATTAGTCAGCGTAAACTGACTGGCAGTAACAGACTCCAGATCGATATCGTTTGAAAAATATACTTCAATCGTATTGGCATCGAGTACCCCTATATTTTTCACTTCAAACGGATCAACTATTGTATCAATATACGTAATTGTGGCGCTCTTATTGATTGAATCCATTACCGTTACCCGAATCGTACTGGTTCTATCCGTAACATCAAATGTAGCAGGAAGCGTAATCCGCGCAATACCATTTGCATCCGAAACACCTGCGCTTTGCTCTGCCTGTTCATTCACCCCGATTACCGCATATTGTACCGGCGCCCCCTGAATTGGATTTCCGTAACTGTCCACAACTTTTACATAAACTGTTCGCTCTACGCCCATGTATATATTTTTCGGCGCAATGATCTCAACGTCCGTTCCGCTTGTTACCCAATGGGTTTTTAAGAGCAGCGCAGTATTTCCTGTAGAATTTGGCCGTCCAATCCCGACATTCTTAACCGTCACTTTTTCTCCCTTATCATTAATATAAGTGAAAGTAACATCTCTGGCATTTTCTTCATTCAAATCAATTTTTCCAATCAACCCTACTTCTCCTGCCCTGGTAGAATACAGGGTAGCCGCCTTTCCATCCTGTGATAGCTTCGCAGTCTTTTCATCCAGTTCATAGGCGATTGGCACTCCCTTAATATCTACAAAGCTATTTTTGATATCCATCGGAATATCTACTACCGGTTCAATTTCTCCCGTCTCCTGATTTGTCACCCAGAATTTGAATTTGGAACAATCTGCCACTACCTGATAACCGACATTCCAGCCGTTTGTATCGCTTACCGCATATTCCGCCTGTCTGTCAATCGTTCCCGCTTCATTAGCAAATATCGTAGTCCGCGCCGGATCATCAGCCGCCACCGCACTGTCCACGAATGTAAGCCCAAGATCCACCCAATATACATTTGCCACTGGCACATATTCTGCATCATCCACAGTAAGCCTTACATTATAATCACCGGCGGACGCTTCCAGCCCCTCAATCCGCGAATAAAACTGATCGTTCATCACATCGCGGAATGTGATCGTGACAACACCATTTCCATCTGTTGCTCCCTTGTTTGTGGCATCCACTAATGCTGCAAAACTCCCCACTTTATCCTGACTCAGATCAATCTTAATCCGATTATCATCCTCAAGATAAAAAAATGTAATCTGCTGATTCGGCGTTGCCACTTTCTGGTCATTTTTATCGAACAGCTGTGCTGTGACCGTTACATCCTGCCCCTCAATCGCAAAATAATCTTTTGTTTCCTTAATATTGGGAACATTGACCCATTGAACAGATGTGTAAAGTACGCCTCCGTTATCTACCGTAAGTTCGCTCTGTTTTAATCCCTCTATATTAATGACTGCTTTCAGAGAGGTAACGCCGATTTCTTTTGAATCAACGACTGCAATATCTCCATCTTTTGTCAATGTCCCCACGCTCTTTCCGACTGCATCGTTAGCAATCATAATAGCGTCAATTCCATCCTCTTTTGGCGCAAGAACGTTTTTATTCGATCCGTTATTGACAGTAGGATATAAAAACGTCGTCTGGTTGCCCTGTGTATCTTCAACCATAATATACGCATTTCCAGTATGCGGATATCCGGGTACTTTATAGGAATACTTGTAGTTTTCATTCAGATATCCGCTTCCTGCCGGCAGATACTCTTTCGCTTCCTCATATGTCCATTCAGATTTTTCATATCCAAGCTGATCTGATATCTCCGTCCATGTCACAGAACCCCGGATTGGCTGCGGCTCGCTCCATTCGTCATTCGTAGACGCCCAGACGCCCTCGATCCTGTTTAAAATATATCCTTCGCTGGTTGTGTCTACCTGCCCTTGAGAAACAAGCGATATCACAAGATAGGAAGGCACGTCAAACTGCTGCTCTACCTGAATGATATCCGAACCATTCTTTCCGTTTGTTACTTCATCATGATATAACAGCGAACCATATTGCCTGCTGTATATGTCAATATTCATTGTTGTATATTTAGAAACATCTAGTTTTTCAAAGCGCAGCGTAATATATTTCAACCCTGCCGGAATCTCTTCCACTTCTACGGTCGTGGTCAGATTCGATTTGTCATTATAGATTGAATACGGACCAGAAACACCGTTGCTCACTTCATATTCCCAGCGTTCTGCATGTGCATTTTCTCTCGTAACAGGCATCAAAAGCTCCGGAGACGCATCAAAATATACCTTGTTGTCATCTCCTTCATCAGAGCTGTTCTGCTGGCTTGTCACATATGTTTCCGTCTTTTCCGGATCAATATACCATGTATCATAGACACCCGGATCTAATAAATTAGCATTGGTTCCCGGCTTAATTTCCGGATACGGATAATCCTCCATCCCATTTAAAACAGAAATTCCATTTACTCTGACCGAAGCAAATTTAACGGTTATTTCCTACGAGATATTAGACGCAGACTCCTGCGCTTTCACTGCATAACTTTGAAATTTTTCATCCAGCGCATCAAGATTCTGATCTGATTTCAGTCCAATCACAAAGTTGGCATATCCGTTATCATCTGTCTTTTCTGTAGGCGTGCGAACCATAAACGCTTCTTTACAGTTTCCATAGATTGGTTCCATAGATAATGTAACGCTCGCATTTCCGACCGGCATTCCGTCTCTTATCACCTGCGCCCGAATCGCCATATCATTTCCGACTAATGCTGTATTAGGATAGACCTGCCCATCTTTATCCTCATAAGGATTTATCATTTCAATATGGATGCCATCAGCCTCTACCACTTTGCGTTTCACTGTGACAGTGCATACTCCGCGAACACCATTACTGGCTGTAGCAGAAATCTCTGCTTCTCCCTCTGCTACCCCTTTTACCACGCCATTGGCGTCAACTGTTGCAATATTCGAGTCACTAGACGCCCAGATCAGCGTTTTATTTGTTGCATTTGCCGGCAGCACTTCGGCTTTCAGTGTGGTTGTCTCTGTAATGGTAATCTCACGCTCTGAAACATCCAATACAACTTCCGTTACAGGAATTTCTGTTACCGTTATCGTCACAGAAGCCGTCTTTCCATTGCTTGTCGATGCCGTAATCACGGCAGTGCCAACGCCTATCCCAAGCACAATCCCATTCTGATCTACCGTGGCAACCGCTGGATTGCTCGTTGTAAACGTAACGGCAGCATCTACAGGAAGCACTTTTGCACTTACTACTGTCGTCATTCCTACGCTGATCGATGCAGTCTGTGCCGTAATGCTTACACTCTGTGGCAGCACTTCTGTAGAATTTGTTCCAGCAGAGTCTGTTGCTACAGGATTGGTCGGTTTGTTTTGATTCTGCTTTTTCGACGCCGGTTGTACTGTAAACTTCACAGACTTAGAAATCTTCTTTCTTTGGGCATTCTTTCCAACTGTTGTAATCTTTACATTTACCGTTGAAGTCTTTTTTACCGTCTTTGCCCTGACTGTAATCGATGTAACGCCTTTTCTATTTACTTTCCCGACTTTGACAGCTACAACTTTCTTATTTGAAGAAACTGCTTTTACTGTCTTCTTAACATTTCCTTTCGCCGTAACTTTTGCTTTGACTACAGCTTTTCCGCCAGCTGCCAGCTTTTTTTTCGCTGATGTAACTTTCAACGACTTTACATACTTTTTCGCGCGGGCGGCATTTGTGCTTTTTGGCGGCATGATCATTCCCGCCGAAAACGCCAGCACAAACACCAACACAAACGTCAGCGCCTTCTTCCATTTTTTAACATATGTTCTTTTCATCCTATGTCCTCCCATTTTTAAAAATTTGGAAAAAATTCCCTCATTTATAGTACCCCCCCGTATTTTTTGTCAATCTTTTTATTTGAATTAATTGCACCGCACACCGCTTTGGCACATGAAAAATCGCTCGCTACAATGCCAGACTGTTGAAACGCAGATAAATTGATAAGATAAGAAATCAAACAACAAAGTGTGCTTCGCACACTCCTGTGAATTAACAAAAACAAAATGCGAAGCACACTTTGCCGCGCCAGCCAGCGTCACGAAGTGACATTTTCCTTTGCTGGTTGTGC
>CANQCD010000216.1 GCA_947589455.1 uncultured Lachnospiraceae bacterium
TGATGCTCTTAGTCTTATATTTCCCGCAGTCTTTCAGATATTGCTTGTATTCGATGACCAGTTCCTTGTCCAAACTCCTGCCAGCGGCAAAATCCTCCAGCTTTTTTAAATCCCTCATATATTTTTCCACCGTAAGCTTTCCCTTTTCTTCCCTATGCAGCTCTTCTTTAAAAGCTGCCAGCCGTTTTTTTGTAATAATGCGTTTCATAAGCTTCCCTCCTTCGCATATATGCCACGATACCAATCTGCATAATTCCCGTAAAAGACTCCTATCGCCTTATATTAGAATTAGCTGATAACACTTCTTCTATTTGTAGTTTACCTAATTTTTTGCAAAGCGGAAAGAGTTTCGCCAGAATTGGCGCTTATTCGGGTGAAAACAGGCATGGGAGAAAGACCTGCCCTGCAAAAGAACCATCTTAACGTCTGCAAATCGAGAGAAAGAAAAAAGCAACCGCTCCAATCAAAGTTAGGTTGCTTTTTTACTATCTTCCAAAAGAGAGTTTTCATCTATTCTACTGTTATATATTTCTGCAGACGGCTCGTTGGTTTTTCCGGTATTGTATATGCCAATTTCCCGCTTTCTATCATTGGTTTTAAAAACTTCCTGGTAAGATACGTCCGATTTTTATATCCAACATAGTCTAATATCTCCTTTTTGCTTTTTGCCTCCTTACAAAATTTCAATATTTCCTCTTCCACTATTCTGCTGCTGACTTGGTCACTGTCTTCTTGGTCACTCCTATCTTGGTCACTCCTATCTTGGTCACTCACTTCTTGGTCACTTCTATCTTGGTCACTTCCTTCTTGGTCACTCACTTCTTGGTCACTCACTTCTTGGTCACTTCTATCTTGGTCACTTCCTTCTTGGTCACTTCTATCTTGGTCACTTCCTTCTTGGTCACTTCCTTCTTGGTCACTCCTATCTTGGTCACTATCTTCTTGGTCACTCACTTCTTGGTCACTTCCATCTTGGTCACTCCTATCTTGGTCACTCCTATCTTGGTCACTCACTTCTTGGTCACTTTTATCTTGGTCACTCCTATCTTGGTCACTTCTATCTTGGTCACTTCTATCTTGGTCACTATCTTCTTGGTCACTCCTATCTTGGTCACTCCTATCTTGGTCACTTCTATCTTGGTCACTTCTATCTTGGTCACTTCTATCTTGGTCACTCACTTCTTGGTCACTTCCATCTTGGTCACTCCTATCTTGGTCACTATCTTCTTGGTCACTATCTTCTTGGTCACTATCTTCTTGATCAATCACTTCTTGGTCACTTCTATCTTGGTCACTTCCATCTTGGTCACTATCTTCTTGGTCACTTCTATCTTGATCACTATCTTCTTGGTCACTTCTATCTTGGTCACTATCTTGGTCACTAAATTTCGGACCCAATTTTAATGTTGCCGCATCATTTAATGGTATAACGGTACGAAATATATCTCCCTCCAAAAATTGCGGGACTCCTCCTGAATACATTTTCGTATATTTGTATGTGTTCCGCATACCGGATCCGAGCTCATCTGCAAGACCGATTTCTCGAAACACCTTTGAAATAGCAGGATTTTTTGAAAACGGTTGAAATGTATTCAAATCCAAACTTCCATAACCATGTGTTCTATTACTGTTCTCCGCTAATATTTGATCCTTTTCAATAATCATTTTGGCAACATAACCGCTAGAATAATCTCGATGCGCCAAACTATTTGATATTATCTCCCGCAAGATTGCATCCCTTGCACTCACCGACTGCATCCCATCTAAAACAAACGGATTGCTTAAATGCTTTTTGGCAAATGCGCTCATCCGTTCATACATATCTAAAAGATTCGTTACAATTACATCCCTGTCATCATACCGGTCTAAATTTTCTACCCGAAATATCATGTCCGTTTTATGCTGCGGAAGTGCAGACATAATCGTAGTGTCTTTTCCAAACAGTAAAATCCCAGCTAATGTAATGCCTTCCTTCCTACTCTCGCGATCCATCAAAATCAATCCGGCGCTTCTCAATAACTCCTCATCATTCATTGACTGCCACGGATGATTATCACTCCTGACGCGAGTCATTTTTCTTGCTTTATCAATCAAGTCTGTCCGAAGGACGTCTAATCCCCACTCTGGAAACACTTCATTGACAAAATAAGTCTCCTGCTTTCGCGCATATAATTTATATACAAGCTCTTCGTTATTTGTAATATCAACATCTGATTCATTATTTCTATCATATATCCTTCCGGAACATCTGCTTACCTGAGTCCCAACCGGAACATATATATACAGAATTATTTTCCCATCAATTTTATACTCAATGGGAGACAAAAACAAAGGCGGATACATCTTATTTGAATTATTGATAGCCGTCACAAAATCCTTTTTTATCTGCTCTACGCAGCCTGGCTCTATCCCTAATATTTCACCATTATCTTTCACGCCAAGAAATATGTGTCCCCCATCTCGATTAGAAAACGCACAAACACTTTCGTATACATCTTTCGTGATATCGGTTTGAGATTTCTTAAACTCAGTTTTATGATTCTCACCTTTACTGATGATATTCAAAATTTCCTTTTCGTTCAATGCGTTTCCTCCTTCTAATTTTCTATGTAGTATACCAACTTTCTAATAAATTAAACTGTCAATAATGATTTCCCATGTAGTATACCAGTTTCTTAATAAACCAAACCATCCATACATATTTTACTAGATTTATATATATTTTACAATGAACTACTTTTATAAAAGCAGTGTAAATTTATATAGGATTTAACAGGTGAGAGTCCAACAACGATGTGACGAATCCGCCATATCTATACTATATACTACTCCGATTATTTTTACAATCCCCAACTCTGCAATAGCAGGGGAAACACACTGTGGGATTTAGCAAATAATTTCTGCTTTGAAAGACTAATTTTTATCTCAAACAATTTTTTAGATAAAATAGTTGATTGCCTTGTGAGTTTCTATGCGGCGAAGATATATGATAATCGAAAGATTGCAAGAATCCCTTTATTGATCAGAATCTGCTTACAGTAAAATCAATCCATAGAATAACGTGTGCTTCGCACACTCTTGCGAATTAACAAAAACAAAATGCGAAGCACACGTTGCCGCGCCGGCCAGCGTCACGAAGTGACATTTTCCTTTGCTGGTTGTGCGCATAAATATTTTTGGAATACGCCTTTAATCTGTTTTATCCATTGTCATACAACAAATACCAGCCTATTCTTTATCTGCTGCCGCAGTTAGTTATTTGACGACTGCTTTTTCCGCACCTTTTGCTTTAAAAAGCTTCTGATATGCTTTTTTTACTTTCTTTGGCGCTTTGACTGTCACTTTTTTGGCAAGGCCGGAAAAGGCTTTTGCCCCGACGGTCTTTGCCGTCAGTTTCTCTGTTTTTAGCACGACGGTCTTTAACTTCTTGCAGCCTTTAAATGCCTGTTTTCCTATCTTTTTGACTTTGGAAGGGATTGTCACCTTGGTCAGGGAGGCGCAGCCGTTAAAAGCGCTGTCCCCAATTGCGGACACGTTCTTCCCAAGGATCAGGCTCTTTAGCTTTGTACAACCGACAAACGCCGATTTCCCGATTGTCGTGATATTGTTCCCGATTGTTACCTTCTTTAACTTTTTGCAGTTTTTAAAGGCGTTTGCCGCAACGGAAGTGACTTTATATGTGACGCCGTTTATCGTGACGGACGCCGGCACTTTCACGCTGGTGGCATTGGTGTTTTTCGGGCTGCGGTAGGCGACGGCGCCTTTTTTGCTGTCGGATACGGACACCGTATAGGACGCGCCGTCCTTTGCCTTGATCTCTGTTCCTTTTTCTGGGACAGCAGGGACGTCCGGCTGTCCGGAAGGAGAAGGGGATACATTTTCTCCCGGCTGACCGGATGGAGATGGGGATGTATTCCCTGCCGGATCTCCTGACGGCGGCGGTGTTGTATTGCCGTCCGGGTTCTGCGCCGCACTTCCGTCTGGATTCTGCGTTGCACTTCCGTCTGGATTCTGCGTCGCACTTCCGTCTGGGTTCTGCGTCGCACTTCCATCCGGGTTCTGCGTCGCGCTCCCGTCTGGATTCTGGGTCGCACTTCCATCTGGGTTCTGCGTCGCGCTTCCATCTGGGTTCTGGGTCACGCTTTCGTCCGGATTTTGCGTCACGCTTCCATCCGGGTTCTGCGTTGCGCTTCCGTCTGGATTCTGCGTCGCATTCTCATCTGGGGCAGATGATGGCGTGTCAGTTGGTTTTAGAGAAGATTCTGGTGTTGGCTCTTCCGACTCTGTCTTTGCCAAGACCAGCTTTACCGGTTCGCTTCTCCCTGCCAGATAATTGTCTGTCTCTTCTGTTTCTGCCACGATATAATATGTACCCGGTTCTGCCGGTTTCCCTTCGATCTCGCGGCGACATCCCTTATCTTTATAGTAACGGTAGCTTAATTCCGCCTCTCCTTCATATTCTACAGGATCAACCGTCCAGTCTGCCTGATAATAAAAATTCATATCTTCCAACTTGATCACCGGCGTCTTCTTTTGAATAACAGCCGCTGCCCTGATTCCGGAAATCTTATATTTTTCCTTCGGAGTCCCGTCTTTTTTGTATCTGTGCACAATAACGTCTGTCTGATAATCCCCTGCAGACGAAGCTTCCGGAATTTCCGACAGCAACGCTCCCCTTGTCCCATCTTCAGCAATCTGACGGTATGTCACAAAATCTCCTTCCTGTGTGCCGCTTACGCTAAACAGTGGATGTTTCTCTCCGTCATACTCTCCCTTGTAAGGCTGCACAGAAATCCCTTCCACGGATGGAATCTCTTTTAAATGGGATTCTTCTCCTGTTTTTTCCAAAGCTTCTTTTAACACATCCCACGTTCTGCTGCCGGGAATGCAGTAAAAATCCGTATCCGAATTAGCATCCCTGAAACGAGTATAATACGGAATATTGTCGCCCAAAAACCATACTTCTTTTAAAGCAGGACACTCCATCACTGGACTGCCGTTGATCAATGATTCCACATTTTCCGGTATGACAAGCGTCTCTAAATTAGTACAATAAAAAAATGAATTTCCATAAATCTCTTTTATACTGTGCGGCAGGATCATTTTCTTTAGACTACTGCATTTCCAAAATGCAGAATTGTTGATTACTTCAATCCCTTCTTCCAATGTAATCTCTTCGAGATAAGTACATCCATAAAAGGCATAGTTTAAGTTCCTTACTGTAGACGGCACTGTTACGCTTTTTAAAGATGTGCATCCGGGAAACAGCTGGGAATTTCCCAGACTCTTTAACCCTTCCGAAAAAGTGACCTTATTTAAACTGGTGCAGTCCTTAAAAGCACAGCAGTCGTGCAGCTCCTGCATACTTCCGGGATCTGTGCATGTATTCCATCTTTCGATTGTCGAGGGGATAACGACTTCTTGAATAGAAGTGCATCCCTCGAAAGCACGATATCCTATCTGTCGGATTCCCTCTGGAAGCTCTAATTCCGTGAGCGATATACAGTCTTTAAATACCTGGTCGGGAAACTCCTGGATTGTGGACGGAATACTCACTGTTCCCAACGCACTGCACCCACTGAACGCCTCATCCCCAAGCACTGTAAGCCCCTCGGCAAGCGTCAGGCTGGTAAGATTTGTACAGGCGGCAAACGCCCGGCCTTCCGGATCTGTCGTTCTCCATCCCCATTTCTTGATGGAAGCCGGCACAGACACTTTGGCGAGATTTTCACATCCATAAAACGAACGCTGACCGATTGCCTCAATGCCCTCTGATATCGTTACCGCAGTAATCTCGCTATC
>CANQCD010000217.1 GCA_947589455.1 uncultured Lachnospiraceae bacterium
TAGCAGCCTTTACTAATATTCTCATAAAATTTATGATTCAGTATGCACAAAAACAAATCTATAAAGTGATTTTCATATCACCGGACAGCTAACGGAAAACCATCCGGAATATTCAGGCGGATTCTGGAACTACGCATCATGTTGCTTCGCAACTCCATATTTATTCACCCAATGCCGCTTTAAGCAAATTTGAACAGCGCTGGGCTCATTATATCACATTTTTTAGCAGATGTTAATGTTTCACGTGAAACATTAACATTTTCAGCATTTTTAACAGAAAAGCATTATTTTCTATGATACATTTTATATATGTATGACTACAATGGATTTCTTTTTGGTTTTCCCGCCTGTCTCGGATATTTTTTTGATAATTCTTTCTTTTTTTCAAAGGAAGCAAATACCCGATAATAATTTGTATTTGGAATTGAATAATCTTGCTTTTTTTCTAAAACGCACTGTAATATCTTTAAAGCATTTTTTGACTGTTCCAATTCTTCCTGTAATAATTCGCTTTTATATGAAATAAATTTTCCTCCTACTTTTACAAATGGAGTACATAATTCTAATAATGTAGGAAGGGAAGCAACTGCTCTGGAAACGCAATAATCAAATTTTTCTCGATAGACAGAATCATGCGCAATGTCTTCTGCTCTTCCATGGATTGTCGTAATATTTGACAAATTGCATTTTTCTGTAATCTGATTGATAAACTGCAATCTCTTATTTAAAGAATCCATTAAAACAAATTCTGCATCTTGATAAAAAATTGCCAGAGGGATACCTGGAAATCCTGCTCCCGTTCCAACATCTATCACATAACATCCTGACAGATCATAAAATTTTGAGAGTGAAATACTATCAATAAAATGTTTTAATACAACATCTTTCATTTCTGTAATTGCAGTAAGGTTCAATGATTTATTTGTTTCGATCAGCAATTCATAAAACAGTTGAAATTTTTCCAACATCAAATCTGTCAAAGGAATTTCTGCATCGGCAGCAACTTTTTTTAAATATTGTTTCAAAATTATCCTCCATTACAATAACAATTTTTTGCTATTTTCCATAACGCTCTAAATATACTAATAAAACAGAGATATCTGCAGGTGAAACTCCTGAAATACGGGAAGCCTGTCCTACAGAAGCCGGTCTATATTCTTTTAATTTTTGAATTGCTTCCAGCCTTAAGCTCTGCACTTCATCATAGTTAATCATATCTGGAATTTTTTTATTTTCCAGCTTATGAAATTGCATTACCTGTCGTTCCTGTCGCTTAATATATCCATCATATTTTATATTAATATTGACTTGCTCTTTTACATCCTGGGAAAGATTAGGACGGTCTAAATCAATCTCCTCCAAAATCTGATAAGATAATTCCGGACGTTTCAAAAGCTCTGCCAGAGTAATACCGGATTGCAGCTTCGTACTGTTATGTTTTTCCAAGAAATCCTGTACTGTTGGAATGGCGCCGACAGTTGTTTTCTCTAATCTCGCAATTTCTTCTACAATCTTCTTTTTCTTATCACAAAGAGCATCATATCTCTCTTTTGAAATAAGCCCAACTTCATAGCCTATTTCTGTCAGACGTAAATCTGCATTATCCTGTCTCAATAAAAGGCGGTATTCTGCACGAGAAGTCATCATACGGTAAGGTTCGTTTGTTCCCTTTGTGATCAAATCATCAATCAGAACTCCAATATAAGCCTGAGAACGATCTAATATGATTGGCTCTTTTCCGGATAATTTTCTTGCTGCATTAATGCCTGCAATAATTCCCTGCGCCGCCGCCTCTTCATAACCGGAGCTTCCATTTGCCTGACCAGCGCTAAAAAATCCCTCGATATTTTTAAACTCCAGAGATGCTTTTAACTGAATTGGATTAATACAGTCATATTCAATTGCATAAGCATTTCGAACAATTTCCGCGTGTTCTAATCCAGGAACAGTATGATACATTTTATATTGCACATCTTCCGGAAGAGAGCTTGACATACCTCCAATATACATCTCGTTGGTATCAATTCCCTCCGGCTCTAAGAAAACCTGATGTCTTTCTTTATCTGAAAAACGCATCACCTTATCCTCAATCGACGGACAATATCTTGGACCCGTCCCTTTAATATCTCCGGAATAAAGCGGCGAACGATCAATATTATCCCTGATAATCTGATGTGTTTCAAGATTAGTGTAAGTCAGCCAACAGGAAACCTGTTCCCTTGCAATGTCTTCCGGTGTATTTGTAAAAGAAAATGGAACAATTTTTTCATCTCCTTTTTGCTCCGCCATTTTACTAAAATCAACTGTTCTTCCATCTACTCTTGCAGGAGTCCCTGTCTTAAATCTCCTCACATCAATTCCAAGTTCCAGTAAACTATCTGTCAAATGATTTGCCGCAGATAAACCATTTGGTCCTGTATAGGTACTAACGTCTCCATAAATACATCTCGCCTTTAAATAAGTACCAGTACACAGAATAACCGCCTTACACGGATATTCCGCATCAGATATTGTCCTTACTCCGCATATTTTTCCGTTTTCTACCAGAATTTTTGTCACTTCGCCTTGTTTGATTGTCAAATGATCTGTGTTTTCTAATACTTTGCGCATCTCTGTGCTGTATGCTTTTTTGTCTGCCTGGGCGCGAAGGGAATGGACTGCAGGCCCTTTTGACAGATTTAACATCTTAGACTGGATAAATGTTTTATCTATATTTTTTCCCATCTCACCGCCAAGAGCGTCTACTTCTTTTACTAAATGTCCTTTTGAACTTCCGCCAACATTTGGATTACAAGGCATCATTGCGATACTGTCAATACTTACAGTAAAGATAAGTGTACGACATCCAAGACGCGCTGCGGCGAGCGCCGCTTCACATCCGGCATGACCTGCACCAATCACCACAATATCATAATTTTCATACACATATGGCATATTATCCCTCCAGATATTATTTTCCCATGCAAAATTCTTTAAATATTTTATTTATCAAATCTTCAGAGGCAGTTTTTCCGTTTATTAAACCTAATTTTTGATACGCATCCATCAAATCAACCAGATACAAATCTTCCGGCATACCGTCTTCTATTGTATGAAGCACCCGTTGCAAACTCGTTACCGCTTTTTCTACCGCCTCTCTATGGCGGACATTGATCAGATAAATTTGATCATTATAGGAAATCTCTCCCTGCAAAAAGGAATCGGTAATATATTTCTCTAATTCAGACAATCCTTCTTTTGTTTTACTGGAAAAAGGAATCATCTCCCAATCAAGCTTTTTCCTGATTTCATCCAGACAGATCACTTCATCTAAATCGGATTTGTTCAAAAGAATCACTCCCTTTTTATCAGATAACAGAGGGAGAATCTTTTCGTCTGCTTCTTCGAAAGGCATACTTGCATCAAGAACAAATAATACAAAATCCGCCTGGTAAACAAATTTTTTAGCTTTTTCTACTCCTAAATGTTCTACAAAATCTTCTGTATCGTGTATTCCTGCAGTGTCTACAAGATTTAGAACGAGATTTCCAATTATAACTGTCTCTTCGAGGATATCCCTGGTAGTGCCTGCAATATTTGTGACAATAGCACGGTCTTCATCCAACAGCAAATTCATCAGAGAAGATTTTCCTGCATTCGGTTTTCCTACGATCACTGTATTAATTCCCTCGGAACGCATACGCCCGTCTTCAAAATGATCTAATAATGCCTGCAATTTTTCCAGGGCTTTTTGGATAACAGATTCCATGACTTGTCCATATCCATCTAACTCATAATGCTCCGGATCGTCCAAGGCCGCCTCAATCAATCCCATGTGATGCAGCAATTCCTGACGAATTTCTTCTATATACTTCGACACGCTGCCTTCTAACTGTTTTACTGCACTATCTAAGGCAAATTCACTTTTTGAAGAAATCAATTTCATGACAGCTTCCGCCTGTGACAGATCGATTCTTCCATTGAAAAAAGCTCTCTTTGTAAATTCCCCCGGCTCTGCCAATCTCGCGCCGGAACGGGTCAAAAGAGTTAAGATCTTCTGGACTAAAAAAGGACCTCCATGGGAATCAATTTCTACTACATCTTCTGTTGTATAGCTTTTCGGCGCTTTCATCAAGAGCACGATAACTTCATCCAAAACAGAACCATTTTCTGCCACAATATAACCATAATGAATCGTATGGGATGCTTTTTTTTCAAAAAAAGAAATATCCCATGCTTCCTCATCCGGCTTTTCTATAAAACGCTTCGTCCGAAATACTCTTCCGGCAACTGTTAAAGCATCAGGCCCGCTTATACGGATTACTCCAATCCCGCCGCCCATGCCGCTGGCAATTCCAGTAATTGTATCTCCATCCATTTCCATACCCTCGTTTTTTTAATCACAACAATTTGCTGCTTTCGTTGTTACAAAACGAACATCCGCAAGATGTTTTTTCTATTTTTCGCACTTTAGCCATTTACAGTAAAAGGGGCAAAACCAGCATTTTATTCTTACGCCCCGCTGCATTGCAAAGCCCCCTTTTAAGAAAACTTGCAATTTCCTATTCTATAAAAAAGGGCACCGACTGCGCTGGTACCATGCGTCCCACTACATTTTGAGCAATTTCCTATCCCATAAAAAAGGGCATCGCCTGCGCTGGTACCATGCGTCCCACTACATTTTGAGCAATTTCCTATCTCATAAAAAGAGGAATGCACGGGCATTCCTCTCGCAATTTTTTATTTCTCTTCCTGTTCAACAGAAAGCTCCTCCGAGGTTGTTTCTCTTTCATAATTATCCTGATTATATGGCTTACGGTAACTACTGCGGCCATACGAACGCCCATTCCTTGAATATCTCCCGCGGCGTTCATATCCGGTATCAACTCCCTGTTTTAAAGTGATCACCACTTTGCGGTACGGCTCTTCCCCTTCGCTATGAGTCTCCACATATTTATCCTTTTGCAAAGTAGAATGAATTACCCTTCTCTCATACGGATTCATCGGCTCAAGATAAACCGGTTTATGGATCCTCTTTACCTTATGCGCCAGATTCTTTGCCAGATTTTCCAGAGTTTCCCTTCTTCTCTCTCTATAATTCTCCGTATCCAGCTTTACTTTAATATAACTTTCAGAATTTTTATTTACTACAAGGCTGATCAGATATTGAAGAGAATCCAGAGTAATCCCTCGTTTTCCAATCAAAATCCCCATCTCATCGCCTGACAGATCGATTAACATCATATTTTCTTCTTCCTGAAAATCAACATTGATCTCAACAGTCAAATCCATTGCATCAAATACTTTATTCAAAAAGTCCTTTACCATATCATCACGAGTCATTTTTATCCGCGCTCTGATTCGCGCCGGTTTGTTAAACAACCCAAGCATTTTTGAAGATTCCTTTTCAATCACATCATATTCAATTCTATCACTCGGAGTATTTAACTCCAACAAAGCATTATTTAACGCTTCATCTACATTTTTTCCTGTAAATTCCTGCCAATCCATATTTTCCTCCATTCTGACCATAAATATCTCTTTCTCGTCAGCTTACTTTTTTTCCTTAGTATCAGAAATATTATGGTTCAATATATTCGCATAATATCCAATGCTTCCATCAGCATATTTCGTATTATTTGGTCTTTTTACCTCTTTCTTTCTGATATCCTTATTTACTTCTGCAGTATTAATGACCTTTTTTGGTTCCTTTTTAGCAGAAAGAGGCGAATCCTTCACCTTCTTACTATTTATTGAAGAAGGATCAACTCCCATACGCTCCATTTTCTTTTTCGTTTTTTCTGCATTTTTTTCTAATTCATTAGAAAAATCAATCTTCTTAAAATACAAATTAATTCCCAAAGCCTGCAAAATACGGAATACATTACCAGTTACCCAATACAGGCCGACGCCAATCGGAAAGATAAAACACATTGCGCCAGATACAAACGGCATAACCATGTTCATCGTCTTCATAGTATTCATTGTCGGATTATCCTGATCGTTCATCTGGGCTTGTCCCGCCATGCTGACTTTTGTGCTGACAATCTGTGTAACAACAGATAAAATCGGAATAACAACACTGACATTTTTCCATTCCGGATTATTTGACAGATTCAGTCCCAAAAACTGGTTAATGCGCGTCGCCTTTACCGATACTTGAGTGATCAATGTGCTCAATGCAGGATAATCCTTGCTCAATGCGCTCCACGCATCCTGGTTATATTGTCCCAAAACGTCAATAAAATAAGAAATTTCTTTTGGGCTGTCTTTTGCTGCATTTGTCGCCGTGGCAACAACATAAGTCGCATTCTTAATATGTTTTGCAAGCTTATCAACCGTTGCGCCTGCATCCATTAAATTTTGCGCAAGCCCGGTATAAATTTCCTCAATCTGTCCGACATATGCCGGAATATTATAAATAACGCGGTACAATGCAAATAAAATCGGAAATGTGATCAAAAGCGGAAGGCAGCCGCTCGCAGGGCTTACCCCATATTTCTGATAAACAGCCTGTGTTTCCATTGCCATTTTCTGCTGGGACGCCTGATCCTTTTTATTTTTATATTTTTTCTGGATCGCCTGTATTTCCGGATTCATCACAGAAGACATCTTAGCGAATTTCTGCTGTTTAATCTGCAACGGTAGCATCAATCCATTTACCAGAAAAGTAAACAGGATAATACAGATACCTGTATTCTCAATGCCAACCAGTGACATCACATAATAGATCCCTTCCAGGATAAATCCCAAAACCTTTGCAATCGGCCCCAAAATGGCTCCATCATATGCAGTTAAAATAGTATTAACCATAATTAATCTCTCCCATACGAACTTATTACATACAAATACATGTCCACAACCAAAACAGCATCATACCAGATCAGGGAACAGGATCGTATCCTCCCTTTGCAAAAGGATGACATCGCAAAATTCTTTTGACAGCCAAAAAACTCCCTTTCAAAAAGCCATACTTTTCCAAAGCCTCTATTGCATACTGGGAACAAGTAGGTGTATAAATACACGTCGGCCTTTTTTTCAAAGGAGATAAAAACTTCCGATATAAATTTATAAAAAAAATCACAATTTTTTTCATATTATTTCATCAAAATCCGGTGCAGCCCCGCTAAATGCAAGACAGCGCTTTCTACTTCAAAAAAATTTCTGCCCCTTACTGCATTTCTTGCAACAATAACAATATCATATCCCTGGTCAAACTGTTTCAAATTTAAACGTATTGCTTCACGTATCAATCTGGTAACTCTATGCCTTACCACGCTATTTCCGACTTTTTTACTCACTGTAATACCAAATCTGTTCTTTTCTGAACCATTTTTCAGAAGATACATTACCAAATACTTATTGACATAAGATTTACCCGTATGATATACACAGAGAAAATCCCTGTTCTCCTTAATCGAATTTAACACAACACTCCCTCTGTTAAAACAAACCAATATCTAAAAAACACATTCCAATTCCCTGCATAAACCATTCATTTTGCCATCCCATCCATAGAAAAACGCCACGGATAGAAGAAATAGGTCACATAAATGCGACCTATGCGGATAACTTATGTCTTCCTTTTGCTCTTCTGGCAGCTAAAACCTTCCTGCCATTCGACGTCTGCATTCTCTTCCTAAAACCATGAACTTTTTTACGAGACCTCTTTTTAGGCTGATACGTCATCTTCATCCTTGAAACACCTCCTTCTCTTCTAAATACGCAAAATCACGTGTATCTCATATTATATTAGCAATTTTTGCATTCGTCAAGTCAATTTTTGAATTTTCTGCTCCTTTCCCCATTTCTTTTCTGTTTCAGCATAGAAGTTCCTTTTGCATTCTAACCTTATAAACAACTGCACAAACAATAATTAACAACTTTATCAACATGTTTAATCTGTTAATTGTTAAAAATCAAAAATGTTATTACCCAATAAATAAAAATGTAGAAAATATATAATAGGTAGAAACTCAAACAAAAATTATCTTCTACAACATGATAATATAACAAATATGAATTTTATATCACAGTGAATTGCATTGCAAAAAGTACACATTTTCAATGTTCTACTTTGGTAGATAGTATGTCTGTTCTCCCCTTGTTTATCAACAAATTGTTCACATATTGTTGATAAATCAAGCAACACTCTGTAAAAATTACCAGTTTTCAACAAACTTATCAACATTATCAACTTTTTTTCGTATTTTTCAGGGTTTTTTTACTTTTCCGGTTGTTAATAACAACAAAATCTATTTTTTTGAGATGAAACAAATCTTTGTTAATAATTTATTCAAAAATCCATTTATTCACAATCTTAATGATCAACCTAAGAATATAGCTGACAAAAAGAATGCACAAAAATCCGAAAATCAAAAAATTACAGAATCTTTTCTTAATATGATAAGATTAGAAAAAGTTATAACCTTATTCTTAATTCTCAAATATGTTCCTTGTATTTTCCCCCTATTTGATATAAAATAGAAATGTATGATGTGTTATCTGTCTTTATAGATAAAATGACGCATTTCGAACTTTATCGCCCGTCATGCGATCTACAAAGCAGACATGTAAGTTTTAGAAAAGAGGAAATAACGTGGAGAACGAATTACGGCAGAATTGGGATAAGATATTGGAACATATGCGTACAGAATTTTTAATTTCTGACGTTTCTTTTCGTACCTTTATTAAGAAGCTAAGCGTATATAATATCCAGAACAATGTCCTTACTATTTTAATTGACGATACTGGTATCGGAAATAGTAAGTCTTTTATTGAACAAAAATATTCTTCTTTTCTCTCCGTTTCGATCGAAGAGATTACAGGCATCCACTACGAACAGATCAGTTTTATTGCCCTGTCTGAACTGGACGCCAAAAATACAGAGAAAGACACATCTGCAATAAAACCGCAAAAGCGTTTTCATCCGTCCATCAATCCGCAATATACTTTTGACACTTTTATTGTAGGCGACAACAGCGATTTTGCGCACGCCGCTTCCCTGAAAGTGGCGGAAGAACCCGGAGAAAGCATTAACCCACTCTATATTTACGGGGGACCTGGCCTCGGGAAAACGCACCTGATGCACGCGATCGCAAACTACATTTTGGATCATGACAGCTCAAAGCGCGTTGTTTACGTTACCAGCGAGACATTTACCAATGAAATTGTCAACGCCCTGCGCGGCAGCAAAAACGAGCATTCCCAGTCTTTGGAAGAGTTTCGTGAAAAATATAGAGAAAATGTAGACGTTCTTTTGATTGACGATATCCAATTCATCATAGGAAAAGAGTCTACTCAGCAGGAATTTTTCTTTACATTCAGTTATCTGACGGATTCTAAAAAGCAGGTGATCATCACCTCGGATAAGCATCCGTCAAATATGACTATGTTAGATGAAAGATATCGTTCCAGATTTGAAATGGGCATTACTGTGGACATCAAGCCTCCAACCTATGAGACAAGGATGGCCATTCTCCGCTCCAAAGTAGAAATGGAACATCTCCATATTGACGATTCCATTTTAGATTTTATCGCGAGCAATATTATATCAAACATCAGGGAGCTTCAGGGAGCAATCAACCAGGTAATCTCTTTTTCCAGGCTCTGTGGAAAAGAAATTACAATGGATTTAACAAAAGAGGCACTCTCTGATAAAATTAACCCAAATATGAAGCGGCCGATCACGATTGATTACATATTAGAGACTGTTGCAGACCATTTTAATGTGTCTGTCAAGGACATCCTTTCTAATAAAAGGAGTAATAATATCGCCTATCCGCGCCATATCTGCATGTACTTATGCAGGAACCTGACGACAAGTCCCCTTGCCGAAATAGGCAACAAGCTTGGAAACAGGCATCACTCCACTGTGCTTCACAGCTGCGAGTTTATCGAACATAAAATAGAAGAAAAAGAAGAAGAAACCATCAAAAATTTAGATGTATTAAATAAAAAGATTAATCCGGAATAATGTGGATTATTTCTTCCACATATCCACATTGAAAGTCAGTAACATATCATGCCTGAAAATGGGATATTTTTCGGATTGTTGATAAAACAGGGGTTTTAAACAGCAATAAACAGATTGCTAAACTAGTTATCCTATTTTGAAAAACCAGCTGCTATGGGGCTTTCCACTACTTTTCAACTTAATAACAGCCCCTAATAATACGAATACGATTATTATTTATATTTATTTATATATTGATTAGACGCACTACTTTGAAAGGAGTTTTTAACATGTATATCATATGCGATAAACCGAATCTGCTAGATGGCATTAATATTGCCATGAAAGCGATTTCTGGAAAATCGACAATGGCAATCTTAGATTGTATCGTCGTTGAAGCAAAAAATGATACCATTAAGTTAATTTCTAACGATCTGGAACTTGGCATTGAGACAATAATTAACGGAGAGATCAGGGAAGAAGGGTCTGTCGCTATCAATGCTAAGGTTTTTTATGAAATTATCCGAAAGTTTCCATCGGATGAAATCAATATTTCTGTCGATGAAAATTTTCAGGTAAATATATATTGTGGAAAGGCGAAGTTTAACATTGCTGCAAAATCTACGGAAGAATTTCCGTTCTTGCCGACGATTATCAAAAATAGCAATATTTTGATTTCACAGTTTACTTTAAAAGAAATCATACGCCAGACAGTATTTTCGATTTCAGATAACGAAAATACGAAGATCATGACAGGCGAGCTTTTTGAGATCAAGGGCAGCCAGTTAAGAGTTGCCTCTCTGGATGGGCACCGCATCTCAATCCGCAAAGTGACTTTAAAAGATACTTTTTCTGATATTAGCGTGGTCATTCCGGGAAAAACTTTGATTGAGATTAGCAAAATCCTGAATGGGGGAATTGATGATGAGGTAAGTATTTATTTTACCGAGAAACACGCTCTGTTTGAATTTGACGATACGATTGTTTTATCCAGGTTGATCGAGGGAGAGTATTATAAGATTGACAAAATGCTTTCCAGCGACTATGAGACGAAGATCAATGTCAACAAAAAAGTGATGTTAGACTGTATTGACAGGGCTACCCTGTTGATCAAAGAGTCGGAAAAAAAGCCGGTGATCATTGATGTCAAGGATGGGAGCATGGGATTTGCCGTACATTCTGCGATTGGTTCAATGGATGAAGAGATTGAAGCGGAAAAAGAGGGAAAGGATATTATGATCGGGTTTAATCCAAAATTTTTGATCGACGCTCTCCGCGTAATAGATGAAGACGAGATTACGATCTATGCGATTAATCCGAAAGCCCCATGCTTTATCAAGAATGAGGAAGAAACCTATATCTATCTCATTCTGCCTGTAAACTTTAGCGTGTAAGCAGTTCTTTCAGGGCTTCGGCTGCGATGAAAGAGTGGAAATCCAGTCTCTTCAGAACTGAGATGAAAGAGTGAAAACCCAGTTTTTTCAGAGCTGCGATAAAAGAGTGGAAACCCAGTTTTTTCAGAGCTGTGATAAAAGAGTGGAAATCCAGTCTTTTCAGAGCTGTGATAAAAGAGTGGAAATCCAGTCTTTTCAGGGCTATGATAAAAAAAGATAAAGGTGAGAAAAAATGGAAGCAGTTGAAATTAGTGATGAATATATCAAGCTAGGGCAGTTATTAAAGCTTGCCGATATGGTTTCTTCCGGCGTTGAGGCAAAGATTGTCATCCAAAATGGTGAAGTCAAGGTGAATGGTGAAGTAGACACGCGCAGGGGCAGAAAAATCTATCCGCAGGATGTGGTGGAATACCAGAATCGGCAGGTCACTGTGATTGGAGAATAAAAAATGCAGATTGATTCTCTTGAAATTGGGAATTTCCGGAATTATGAGTTAGGAAAGATAGAATTTCACAGTGGAACAAACGTTTTGTATGGCGATAATGCGCAGGGAAAGACAAATCTTCTGGAAGCTATTTTTGTATGCGGCACGAGCAGGTCGCACAAAGGGAGCAAGGACAAGGATTTGATCCGCATTGGGCAGGAAGAATCCCATATCCGGATGTATTTTCGAAAAAAAGGAATCAAACACCGGATTGATATGCACCTGAAAAAGAGCAGGGCAAAGGGGATTGCGATTGACGGGATACCGATCAAACGCTCCAGCGAACTTTTAGGAATGATTCATGTTATTTTCTTTTCGCCGGAGGATTTAAGGATTATAAAAAACGGTCCTTCCGAGAGGAGAAAATTTATCAATATGGAGTTATGTCAGCTTGACAGTTTCTATCTGCATGATCTGGGCGAATACAATAAAGCGCTCGTGCAGCGGAACAAACTGTTAAAGCAGATTTCTTTCCAGCCGTCTCTTTTAGACACATTGGACGTCTGGGATATGAATCTGGTAGAATATGGCGCAAAGGTTATCAGGCGCAGAGCTTCTTTTGTAGAAGAGATCAGTGAAATGGTAACCGTTATCAATGAAAAACTGACAGGAAACCATGAACATATCAAGATGCTTTATGAACCTAATGTTTTGATAGAAGAATTAGAAGAAAAGCTGAAAAAATCCAGGGAAAAGGACCTGAAATTTTGCACTACAAGCGTAGGACCCCACAGGGACGACTTATGCTTTATGAATCAGGATGTGGATATTCGTCAGTTTGGGTCTCAGGGACAACAAAGAACCTGTGCCCTGTCTTTAAAGCTTGCTGAGATTGAGCTGGTAAAAAAGACAGTCGGAGATTCTCCGATTCTGCTTTTAGATGATGTATTGTCTGAACTTGACAGAAACAGACAGAATTATCTTTTAGACAGCATTGATGACATTCAGACAATGATCACCTGTACCGGTATTGAAGAATTTATTAACAGCCGGCTGACGCTTGACAAAATTTTTCGTATCGCAGGTGGTAAAATTTCAATAGAAAAGTAAGGAATCGCAAGTGTCTTCGGGCATAGAATAGGAGGAATACAATGGGAACAGAAGTAAGTGGTGAATATGGTGCGGACCAGATTCAGATATTAGAAGGTCTGGAAGCAGTGCGCAAAAGACCTGGGATGTATATTGGAAGTACGTCTTCGCGAGGACTTCATCATTTGGTTTATGAAATTGTAGATAACTCTGTGGATGAAGCATTGGCAGGATATTGTACAGAGATAGAAGTGACGATCAGAAAAGATAATTCTGTCAAAGTGTCAGACAATGGAAGAGGCATTCCGACTGGAATTAACCACAAGGCGGGTTTGCCTGCGGTAGAAGTAGTATTTACGATCCTTCATGCCGGAGGAAAGTTTGGCGGCGGGGGATATAAAGTTTCTGGCGGCCTGCACGGCGTAGGCGCATCAGTTGTCAATGCGCTTTCTGAATGGCTGGAGGTGACGATCCACCAAAATGGGAAAAAATATATGCAGCGTTACGAGCGCGGACATGTCATGTATCCGCTCAAAGAAATCGGAACGACAAACCGCACCGGGACAGAAGTTGTCTTTCTCCCCGATAAAGAAATATTTGAAGAGACTGTATTTGACTATGATGTGTTGCGGCAGCGTTTGCGGGAAATGGCATTTCTCACAAAAGGCATTAAGATCGTATTGATTGACGAGCGCCTGGAGGAGGAAAAAATAAGGGCTTTCTATTATGAAGGCGGTATCAAGGAGTATGTGTCCTATTTGAACAGGCACAAAAATCCTCTGTATGAGCAGATCATCTACTGCGAAGGGCAGCGGGACGATATTTACGTGGAAGTGGCAATGCAGCACAATGATTCCTATCAGGAAGGGACATATAGTTTTGTAAATAATATCACAACGCCGGAGGGTGGGACTCATCTGACAGGTTTTCGCAATGCGTTGACAAAAACATTTAACGATTATGCAAAGAAAAATAAACTGTTAAAAGAAAGTGATGCAAATCTGGCAGGCGAGGACATCAGAGAAGGGATTGCCGCTATTATCAGCATCAAGATTTCAGAGCCGCAGTTTGAGGGGCAGACAAAGCAAAAGCTTGGAAACAGCGAGGCGAGAGGCGCAGTAGAATCTGTTGTGACAGAACAGCTGACATACTTTTTAGAGCAGAATCCCGCCGTGGCAAAGATTATCTGTGAAAAGGCAATCCTGGCACAGAGGGCAAGGGATGCGGCGAGAAAGGCAAGGGATCTGACCAGGAGAAAAACGGCGTTAGACAGCACCAGCCTTCCCGGAAAACTGGCGGACTGCAGTGACAAAAATCCAGAAAACTGCGAGATTTATATCGTAGAGGGAGATTCTGCGGGCGGCAGTGCAAAATCTGCCCGCAACCGCGCGACACAGGCAATCTTGCCGCTCCGCGGCAAAATATTGAATGTTGAAAAATCCCGCCTGGATAAAATCCTGGTCAACAATGAGATCAAGGCAATGATCACTGCATTTGGCACTGGGATTGGAGAGGATTTTGACATTGCAAAGCTGCGTTATAACAAGATCGTTATCATGACAGATGCCGATGTGGACGGAGCGCATATCGCCACTCTGATGCTTACGTTTTTATATCGTTTTATGCCGGATTTAATACGTAAGGGACATGTTTACCTGGCGCAGCCGCCTTTATATAAAATCGAAAAAAACAAAAAAGTCTTCTATGCCTATGATGATAATGAATTAAATAAGATTTTGACAGAAATTGGCAGAGATGGAAATAATAAGATCCAGAGGTATAAAGGTCTTGGTGAGATGGATGCAGAGCAGCTCTGGGAGACGACAATGGATCCGGAAAAAAGAATTTTGCTCCGCGTTAATATTGACCAGGAATCAGAATCTGAGATTGACATAGTGTTTAATACCCTGATGGGCGATAAGGTAGAACCGCGCCGTGAATTTATCGAGGCAAATGCAAAATATGTCAGAAACCTGGATATCTAAGAAAATAAATTGAAAATTATGCCGATATGCTGATTATTTTACAATGCGGACATAGCTCACAATGTGAATATAGTTTATAATGTAAACGTGGTTTACAAAGCGGACACAGTTTATAATGTGAATGTGGTTTACAAAGCGGGTACAGTTTATAATGTGAATGTGGTTTACAAAGCGGGTACAGTTTATAATGTGAACGTGGTCTACAAAGCGGGTACAGTTTATAATGTGAACGTGGTTTAAAAAGCGAACATAGTTCATAATGTGAACGTGGCCTACAAAGCGGGTACAGTTCATAATACGAGCGTATTTGCATGGGCTATCTTGTCTCTGGGTGAAAAATAGCTTTGATGGCATCCCATCGCGCATAAAATGCAAAGCGAATCAATTTACCAGGCGAATGAATCCGCCTGGAATGGAGGAATAAAATGGACGAAAATATATTTGATAAAATTCATGAAGTGGATCTGAAAAAGACAATGGAGACATCTTATATTGACTATGCCATGTCTGTTATTGCGGCCAGAGCCCTTCCTGATGTGAGGGATGGTTTAAAACCGGTACAGAGAAGAATCATGTACGCCATGGTTGAGTTAAATAATGGACCGGATAAACCACATCGTAAATGTGCGCGTATCGTCGGTGATACAATGGGTAAATATCACCCTCACGGCGACAGCTCGATCTATGGAGCGTTGGTCAATCTGGCGCAGGAGTGGTCAACCCGGTATCCTCTGGTAGACGGCCATGGAAATTTTGGTTCTGTGGATGGCGATGGAGCCGCCGCAATGCGTTATACAGAGGCAAGGCTCAGCAAAATTTCAGTAGAACTGTTAGCTGATATCAACAAAGATACCGTTGACTTTATACCAAACTTCGACGAGACAGAGAGAGAGCCTGTTGTTTTGCCGTCCCGTTTTCCAAATTTACTGGTAAACGGCACTTCCGGCATTGCCGTCGGCATGGCTACAAATATACCGCCCCACAATCTGCGGGAAGTGATCAATGGCGTTGTAAAGATCATTGATAATATTACAGAGGACAAAGAAACTTCTCTCGAAGAGATTTTAGGAATCATCAAAGGACCCGATTTTCCGACAGGCGCACAAATCCTCGGTACGAAAGGAATCGAAGAGGCATATCGTACCGGCCGCGGAAAAATCCGCGTGCGCGCCGTGACGAATATCGAGCCAATGGAAAATGGCAAAAATCGCATTGTTGTAACAGAGCTTCCCTATATGGTAAACAAGGCAAGATTGATTGAAAAAATATCTGAGCTGCACAGGGAGAAAAAGATTGATGGAATCACTGACCTGCGGGATGAGACAAGCCGCGAGGGAATGCGTATCTGCATCGAACTCAGAAGAGACGTCAATCCAAATATTGTTTTAAACCAGTTGTTTAAACATACCCAGATGCAGGATACTTTCGGTGTGATCATGCTTGCGCTTGTCAACAATGAACCGATGGTCATGAACCTTCTCCAGATGTTAAAGTATTACTTAAAGCATCAGGAAGAAGTCGTAACCCGCCGCACAAAATATGACTTGAACAAAGCGGAAGAAAGAGCCCATATTTTGCAGGGATTGTTAATCGCTTTAGACAATATTGACGAAGTGATCAATATGATCCGCAGTTCTAAAACGACAAATGAGGCGAAAGAGAAATTAATAAAACGTTTCGAGCTGACCCAGCCGCAGGCAGATGCGATTGTAGAAATGCGTTTGCGGGCGCTGACCGGTTTGGAGCGGGAAAAGATAGAGAGCGAGTTTGCAGAGCTGCAGAAAAAAATTGCAGAATATAAAGAAATTTTAGCGAACCGTAAAATTTTACTGGGCGTTATAAAAAAAGAAATTCTGATCATTCGTGATAAATACGGAGACGACAGGAGAACTTCAATCGGATATGACGAAGACGATCTGTCAATGGAAGATTTGATTCCAAATGAGAATACTGTGATCACCATGACAAAATTTGGATATATCAAGAGGATGACAGTGGACAATTTTAAGAGCCAGCATCGCGGTGGCAAGGGAATCAAAGGGATGCAGACGATTGACGAGGATTATATTGAAGATTTGTTTATGTCCACAACACATCATTACATCATGTTTTTTACAAACAAAGGGCGCGTATACCGGTTAAAGGCGTATGAAATTCCGGAATCTGGCAGGACGTCGAGAGGAACGGCTATTATCAACCTTCTGCAGCTGACGCCGGAAGAAAAAATTACTGCGGTAATTCCTATTCGGGAATATGAAGAGAATAAATATCTTTTCATGGCAACGAAAAATGGTATTGTAAAGAAAACTTCGATCGTTGAATACAGCAACATCCGAAAATCCGGACTGCAGGCGATTAATTTGCGGGAAGACGATGAATTGATTGAAGTAAAAGTTACGGATAACCAAAAAGAAATCATAATGGTCACAAAACACGGCCAATGTATTAAATTTAAAGAAAAGGACGTCAGGCCGACCGGAAGGATGTCCATGGGCGTGATTGGGATGAATCTTTCTTTTGACGATGAAGTAGTGGGAATGCAGCTAAATACGCAGGGAGAATACCTGATGCTTGTATCGGAATATGGTATGGGAAAATGTACTGCGATCAGTGAGTTTTCTGTCCAATACCGCGGAGGCAAAGGCGTAAAATGTTACAAGATCACAGAGCGTACAGGAAATGTCGTAAGCGCCAAAGCTGTTAAGGATGAAAATGAGATCATGCTGATCACAACAGAAGGGATCATTATCCAGTTAAAGGTCGAGGAAGTATCCAAGCGGGGACGTATCACATCCGGCGTAAAGCTGATCGACCTGGATCCTGAAAAAGATATCGTTGTCGCAAGTATGGCAAAGGTGCGGGACGCTGTTCCGGAACAGGGAGAGAGCAGTCAGCAGATGTCTGATGAAGCCGGCGGGAAGGAAGAGAAAGCAGAGAGATCCGGCAGTAGCGGAGACAAGGGCGAAGCAGAAACGTCCGGCGGCAGCGGAGACAAAGGCGAAGCAGAAACGTCCGGCAGTAGCGGAGACAAGGGCGAAGCAGAAACGTCCGGCGGCAGCGGGGACAAAGACGAAGCAGAAATATCCGACGCTGACAATTCTCTCGAAAAATTATTAGAGAGGGCAGAAAAAGAATAGTACAGCAGATATCAGTAGTGTAGTATACTGGAATAAATAAAAAGCACAGCCCGGCAAGCAGATTTTGTCGGGTTGCTTTATTCGGAGGCGGGCATGAAAACTATTTTAGTAAAAGAGATCACGAAGCATATTAAAGAAATGTGCATGGAGGCAAATTATAGACTTTCCCCTGATGTAAAAGAAAAAATCTGCCAGCAGGCAGAAGAGGAAAAAAATCATCTGGGCAAACAGATTTTGTCCCAGTTAAAAGAAAATATGGAAATTGCGGAAAACGAGTTGATTCCCATTTGCCAGGATACCGGAATGGCGGTTGTATTTTTAAAAATTGGTCAGGACGTCCATTTTGAGGGAGGAAACCTGGAAGATGCAGTAAACGAGGGAATCCGTCAGGGGTATCTTGACGGTTATTTAAGAAAATCCGTAGTAAAAGACCCGATTGAACGAGAAAATACAAAAGATAATACGCCAGGTGTGATCCACTATGAGATTGTCCCCGGCGAAAATGTAGAGATCACAGTTGCGCCAAAGGGATTTGGCAGCGAGAACATGAGCCGCATTGTGATGTTAAAACCGGCAGACGGTTTGGACGGCGTTAGAAAAGTGATCCTGGATACCGTAAAGCTTGCCGGCCCAAATGCATGTCCTCCAGTTGTAGTCGGCGTTGGGATTGGAGGAACATTTGAAAAATGTGCTCTCCTTGCAAAAAAAGCGTTGACAAGAGAGCTTGGCACACAAAGTCAGATTCCATATGTCAGGGAATTAGAAAAAGAAATGCTAGAAGAAATAAACAAACTAGGCATTGGTCCGGCGGGATTAGGCGGTACGGCGACTGCTCTTGGAATCAATATAGAAACATATCCAACACATATCGCCGGGCTTCCTGTTGCGGTAAATATGTGCTGCCACGTAAACCGCCATATCACAAGGATCATATAAATTGATCAATAAATTTTTTATGCGTTAGATCATTATCCTGATTTTCAGAATAGAGAGCTTCAGGGCTAAAAATTAAATGTAGGAAATGAAAAAAAAGATGGACATCAAACATGAAATGCAGATAATGGCAAAAAAGAGGGACATCAAACATGAAATGCAGATAATGGCAAAAAAGATAGATATCAAACATGAAATAAAAATGGAGAGGAAAAATGGAAAAATATATTACAACACCATTGACAGATGAAAAAGTATCCGATTTAAAAGCCGGAGATTACGTATATATTTCCGGGACAATCTACACGGCAAGAGACGCTGCACATAAGAGGATTTATGAGGCAATGCAGGAGGGAAAAGAAATCCCCTTCCGATTACAAAACGAGATAATTTATTATCTGGGACCATCTCCGGCGAGGGAAGGACAGGTTATCGGTTCAGCCGGACCGACTACCAGCAGCCGTATGGACAAATATACCCCCCTTCTTTTAGAAAACGGGCTTAAAGGGATGATAGGAAAAGGAAAACGATCCAGCGAAGTCATAGAATCCATGCATAAAAATAATGCAGTTTATTTTGCAGCGATAGGCGGGGCGGGAGCATTACTGTCAAAATGTATTAAAAAATCAGAGATTATTGCTTATGACGATCTCGGAACAGAGGCAGTCCGAAGATTACAGGTAGAAAATCTGCCAGTCATTGTGGTAATTGATTCCGATAAAAGGAATATGTATGAGGAAACAATGAAATAATAAGTAAAAAAGTTTGATTTGCCGTGGGATACTAAAATTGATTCCACACCATATGCGAGAAGTAAATTCCACATTGGCAGATTAGAGTAGGATTTTGAAAAAAATCCACCACATATGAAATAAAAAAAAGTTGTTGACACTGTTTCAAAAAATTGGTATACTAGGATGTGCTCGACAGTTAATTAATAATTGTATGAGATAAGGAGAAATACTCAAGAGGCTGAAGAGGCGCCCCTGCTAAGGGTGTAGGTCGTTCACGCGGCGCGAGGGTTCAAATCCCTCTTTCTCCGTTTATCAGAGACGAGATTATATTATTTTGTTATCTGATGAAAAAAATATCGAAAGATAGAAACTTTCAAAAAAAAGTGTTGACAGAGGTATATAAACATGGTAATATATACCTTGCTGACGCACTTTGCGCAGAACAACACAGCAGTCTTACTTATTTATAGAAGAAAGTCTGCACGACCTTGATAACTGAATAGTAAAACAACCCTGAAAATTCTAATAAAAAGGCAAAAAACAGCCTTTTAAGAC
>CANQCD010000218.1 GCA_947589455.1 uncultured Lachnospiraceae bacterium
CAGAGATTGACAGCACGGCGCATACAAAGGAGATGGAGCGCAGGACGGAGCTGCCAGAGAATACGGAACAGGAAGAAGAACAGGGGAATGCGCTGAACGAAAAGGAGAAAGAGCCGTCTAAGAGCACGATTGACTCTGCTATTTCAAATATGAATGCGCGGATGTCCAGGACGCGTTGCGCATATGCTTATGATGAGGATACCAAGAGGATCACCATCAAAGTATATGATGATGAGACGGACGAATTGATTCGCGAAGTGCCGCCGGAACGTTCTTTAGAAGTATTGAAGAAGATTTGGGAGATTGCAGGGATCATTATAGACCAGAAGCTGTAATGACGTAGTTAAGGAGGAATCAGATATGGCAATTCGAATGACTGGTTTAAATTCAGGTTTGGACACAGATTCTATCGTGCAGGCGCTGATGTCGGCACAGAGGATGAAGCAGACAAAGATTGAGAATAAGAAGACAAAGCTGGAGTGGAAAAAGGACGTATGGTCCAGCTTGAATACCAAGCTTTATAATTTTTATAAAAACTCTCTTGCAAATATCAGGATGCAGGGGACGTATAAGGCAAAAGCGGCGACCAGCTCCGATAATAGTAAAGTGACGGCAACAGCGACCTCTTCTGCTTCTGAGGGGACCTATCGCGTGAAAGTAAACTCCTTGGCTTCCGCACAGTATGTGACAAGCGGCCGGCTGAAAGCAAATGATGCGGATGGCAAAGAGGTAAAAGTGACTTCAAAGACAAAGCTTGTAGATCTTCAGTCTAACGGGGGAGATTCTTTTAAAGAAGGTTCTCAGATTGTGATCGAGAGCAAGTCGAAGAAATATATGCTGTTGGTCGATGAGAATACGACGGTAAACGATTTTGTATCCCTGGCAAAGGAGGCGGGGCTGACGGCTTCTTTTGATGAGACACAGCAGAGGCTCTTCATTGGCTCTTCTACCAGTGGCGCCGATCAGGCTTTTTCTATTACGATGGGACAGTTATCAGATGATCAGTCTGCGGCAGTAGAGGAATGGAAGGAAGCGATCGGCTATTCCTACCTGTCTACAGCTGACAAGGCGGCTGTGACAAAGCTTTTTGACCAGCTGCAGACAGGAGAAAAAAGTGCGGATGATGTGCGGGAAAAACTGCAGAATTATGCGGCAAAAGCGGCAAAAAGCGGTGTAAATTCCTACTACAAAGACAAATACACCAAAGAGTTCCAGAATCAGTATTTTGACAATTATGACGATACGGACAATAGGAAGGTTTCCGAGGAGGGGAAAAAGGCGCTGATTGACTCTATGGTGAGCGATAAGGTGACGCGCGAGCAGGCAGAAGAAAAAGTAAATGGAATGTCTGAAAAAGACTTATCTTCCAAGGTATCTGCGCTTGTGACAAAAAAAGTGAATGAAAGGATGAAAGAAGAGGCCGATACTATTGCGTCTTATGTAGAAAACGGCGTGCCGGGTACAGAGGCGGACGCCTCTGACTTCTTAAAGAGCAGCGCTTTGAACAGGGCAAGTGAGATAGGAAGATTGGCAGATGATTACTATGATACAATGAAGGATGTCACAGATGCCTCCAATGGATTGGCAGCGTTGGGACTGGGCAAAGTGGATGGTTCGGCTATCGAGGAAGGCGCACCGGGCAATTCGTCAGGGATGGTGGTCGTTGCAGCAAGCGATGCATCGATTTCATATAATGGAGCCACTCTGACCAGCAGTACATCCTCTTTGACGATAAACGGCCTGACCCTTAATATCCTTGACGTGACGGAGGGCTCTGAGATTACTATTTCCGTGACAAAAGACACTTCAGCGGTTTATGATACGATCAAGGACTTTTTGACAGAATATAATTCAATTCTCACAGAGATGAATACGAAGTATAACGCCGCTTCTGCAAAGGGATACGATGTATTGACGGATGAGCAGAAAGAGGCGATGACAGATGATGAGGTAGAAAAGTGGGAGGATAAGATCAAAGACTCCCTGCTTCGCCGGGATGATACGCTCAGTTCGCTGATGTCTGTCATGAGGAACGCTATGACAAACGGCTATGTCGCATCGGATGGAAAGAGATATTCCCTGGCTTCTCTGGGCATCTCAACATCGACTGATTATGCAGAGGGCGGTATGCTGCACATCTGGGGTGACGAAGACGATGACGTCTATATGGACAAAGAGAATAAGCTGGAAAAACTTTTAAATCAGGATCCGGAACTGGTAACAGAGATCCTTACCGGCATTGCGTCTGGTCTGTACGACCAGCTGCAGAAGAAAATGTCACGTTCCACCCTCAGCAGTGCGCTTACATTCTATAATGACAAAGAGATGGATAAGCAGATCAGTCAGTATAAGGATGATATCAAAAAGTGGACGGCAAAGCTGAATGATATGGAAGACCGCTATTACAGCCAGTTTACTGCGATGGAGAAAGCGCTTGCTTCGCTTCAGTCTCAGCAAAATTCTCTGGCAAATATGTTAGGTTGATAGATAGGAGAACGGACAATGGCACAAATGCATAATGTGGCAGATATGTATCTGCAAAATTCAGTGAAGACGGCGTCTCCTGCTAAACTGACTTTAATGCTCTATGACGGAGCGGTGAAGTTCGGGAATATTGCCTTAGAGGCGATGCAGGAACGGAAGTTCGAAAAGAAAAACACCTATATCCAGAAGGTGCAGAATATTATTGTAGAACTTCGGGTAACACTGGATATGAAGTATCCGGTAGCGCAGGAATTTGATGCGGTATATGATTATATTTACCGGCGTTTAGTGGAGTCTAATATGAGGAATGATGAAGAGGCTCTGCTTGAGGCAATGAAACATATCAAAAAGATGCGGGATACCTGGAAAGAGGTTATGCGTATTAATAATGTAAGTTAAGGACGCAGACAGCGGCTGCCATCTGTATTAGTGCAGAGACAGCGGCTGTCTGTGCGTCTGGAAAAGAGGCCGGAATGGGACAGGATATAGAGGTATATCTTTCGGCGCTGCAGGATTCTTTAAGAAAAAAGTGGGACGTTTTGCAGGAGCTGTTAAAGCAGACGAAGAAACAGAGTGAGCTTTTGGCGCAGAAAGATTTCAAGATGGAAGATTTTGATGCCGTTATGGATCAAAAGGATGATCTGATCAGACAGATGAAGCGCCTGGACGATGGTTTCGAGGCGGCTTATGGGCATGTGGCGGCTGCACTGAAGCAGAATCCAGGAAGCTATAAGCCACAGATACTGGAGCTGCAGAATTATATTCGTTCTATCACGGACTGCAGCGTGCAGATTCAGGCGCTGGAGCAGAAGAATAAAACTGTTTTTGAACAGTTTATCAGCGATAAGCGGGAAGAAATCCGCAATTTTAACCTGAAAAACAAATCTGCGGCGTCTTACCATCAGAATATGACAAACCAGCATCACGAATGGCAGACCTATTTTTTAGACAAGAAAAAGTAAAAAAATATAAAAATGGGGTTAAGTACCCTAAGACGGCAACCGATATATATATTGAAATTAAAAGAGCAGGGAAAGCGGAACAGAAGCTTTTCAGCTAAGTTATCTGTCTCCTGTGCGCAGGAGTGGAGATAAATTCCAAATCTATACGTGTACGGACGTTATTGAGGAGGAGCAACTAATTATTTATCACCAGCGGCATGGATGCTGCTGAAATTTCAAGGAGGAATTACTATGATAGTACAACACAATATGTCAGCGCTCAACACAAACAGACAGTTGGGCATCACCAACAAGAGACTTTCAACAAGCACAGAGAAGTTATCTTCTGGTTACAGAGTAAACCGTGCCGCTGATGATGCTGCTGGACTTTCCATCAGTGAGAAGATGCGTGCTCAGATCAGAGGTTTGAACCAGGCTTCTTCTAACGCAGAGGATGGTCAGAACCTGATTCAGACAGCTGAAGGTGCATTAAGCGAGATTCATTCAGTTCTTCAGAGAATGAGAGAGCTCGTAGTTCAGGCTGCTAACGATACTAACGTATCTGCAGACCGTAAGGCTATCGCTCTTGAGTTACATGCACTTACTTCTGAGATTGATCGTATTGCTTCTCAGACAGAGTTCAACACAATGACTCTTCTGAATGGTTCTTTCCAGCACAAAGGTCTTCAGGTTGGTGCTAACATAAGCCAGATTATTGAAATCAATATTTCTGCTATGACCACAGGCCATTTGAAAGTTACACATGGAGCAATTGCCTCAGTTGTTTCTGCGGCAACTTCATATTCATCAGTTACTAAGCTGATCAAGATTGTAAATTCTGCTATCACGATGGTATCTATGCAGAGATCTTATCTTGGTGCTTTACAGAACAGATTAGATCATACGATTGCCAATGCAGACAATATGGCTGAGAATCTGCAGTCTTCTGAGAGCAAGATTCGTGACGTCAACATGGCTGACGAGATGGTTAACTACTCTGCTGCTTCTATTTTACAGCAGGCTGGTCAATCAATGCTCGCTCAGGCAAATCAGGCGACACAGGGTGTACTCTCACTGCTTCGTTAATCTGGGATAATTTGACTAATGTACTACAGGATGGGGCTGGCGTTTTGCCAGCCCTGTTTTTAGTGGTGTTTACAGATTTTTTGAGAATAAATATTTTATTTGAAAACGTAAAAAATAGTGATTTGGAGGAAGTTTATGAGTCAGGAAAAAGAACTGATATTAAACACAGTTGCAGAAATTCAGGAGACAGTAGAGCTATTTTATCAACAAAAGCAGAAAAAGGCGCTGACGCAAATGGATGTTGTTCTGGGAGATATTGTTAAGGCAGTTGATGTTTTGTTCGCTTACAAAAAGGAAAATGATTCCTTCCCTCTGGATGAGGAAAGAGTATCGTCTTCTTTGAAAGAATGTATGAATGCGTTAGAAGATTCCGACTTTATTTTAATGGCAGATATTTTTCAGTACGATTTTATAGAATATATGGAAGAATTGGCTGCAGAAATGGTGTAGTTGATATAGAAAGAGTAATAGAAGGAAATAAAATAATTGTTGTGATGTAAAAAAATATCCCTATGAAAAATAGGATAGTTACCTGTAAGGGAGATAATATGGATTTTATAGATAAAAATTTTCAGACTTTACAAAAAATGCGCCCGACATTTTATCATTGCCTCAAAAAATTATATGACGAAGGAAGCTATTCTCTGGACGACATAGAAGAGGTTGAGACAAGAGATGGAAATAGGGCTTTGACAATAGAAAAAAATGGGAAGAAGATTCGTTTAAATAGTTTATTCCGTCCATTGCAGGAGGCAGAAAAATGGGCAGATCAGTATTCTTATAGTAATCTGCGTATTCCAGTTTTTATGTTTGGGATTGGCAATGGTATTTTTTTGAGAGAGATGTTGAAAAGACTGGGCAGTGATGCTGTTGTTTTTTTGATGGAACCAGACATATCTGTCTTTATCTATCAGTTGCTGCATCAGGATTTTTCGGATATTCTTTCTGATAAAAGAGTAATACTTTTTGTGAAAGGAATTAATGAAAATTCTCTTCGAGGAAATCTGGACACATATTTTCACTGGTCGATGATTCCTTCACAGATCGTCTGCCATCATCCGGGTTACGATAAGTTGTATCTGAAAGATTGTTTAGAGTTTCGAAAAACGATTAAATATGCAGACGAAGTGGAAATTGTGAATTGTAATACGATTTCACATTTATCCAAAAATATTGTTAAGAATGTTTTAAAAAATTTGCATTTTATAAAGAATAGTAATTATGCGGGTGAATTTGTAAATAGCCTGCCGGAGGATATACCGGTTATTATTGTTTCAGCAGGTCCATCGTTGGATAAAAATATTCTGGAGTTAAAGCGAGCAAAGGGAAAGGCATTTGTGATTGCCACAGATACTTCAGTTAAATATTTGCTGAAATATAATGTACCGTTTGATGCAATGTTGACGCTAGATGCTAATAAATCGCCCAAGCATATTTGTGCGCCGGAATGTACAAACATACCTTTGTTTTGTGCTTTAGAGGCTAGAAATCAGATTATGGAATTTCATCAGGGAAGGAAAATATGGTTTCGAAGTGGTCTGTATATTGAGACGCTGTATAAAAAATTCGAAAGAAAATTTCCAGAATATAATACAGGCGGTTCTGTAGCGACAGCTGCTTATATGTTGGCTGTAGGAATGGGAGCAAGACGGATTATTTTAATGGGACAGGATCTGGCATACTTGGGTGATACAGAGACAACACATGCTGGTGGTGTGGAGCGTCATGTAGCCAATGAGCAGCTTAATATTGAAATGATTGATGGAGTTGATGGGAATAAAGTACGGTCCAGAGGGGATTGGATTATGTATAGAGATTGGTTTGAGGAAGCGATTGCCTTAAAAAATGCACCGGAAGTGATTGATGCAACAGAGGGGGGAGCGCTGATCAAAGGTACAAAGATTATGAAGCTTTCTGAAGCAATCGATCAGTATTGTGTTTCGGAATACCATTTTTCTGATGTTATCGAAAAGGTGCCATATACTTTTGATGAGGAGGAGTATCAGAAAGTAAAAGATGAATGCAATAAATTGCGTTCTCAGTTTTCTTTGTTAAAAAATAAAGGAAATGAGGCATTGGCGATAACGGGGGAATTAAAAAATATGCTTCAGCTTGGAGAGAAAAATGCCCAAAAGGAAAATAAAAAGATTGCTGCTTTAAAAAAAATAAATGATCTTGTAAATAAGCAGACAGCAAATGAGCTTTTAGAAATTTATATTTCTGGAGAAACGACAAGTGAAATTCAAAGAATCAATAAGATGACAGAAGATGAAGATGAGAATATGCGAAACACATTAGAAATATCAACTATTGTGTACCAGGAGATGATTAAGGCGATTGATGAATTAAAGCCATTGCTGCAGGAGTCTTTAGCAAAACTGTAAGCTGCTTGGGTTATTGTTTGTGAGGATAGAGAGGACTATTGCTATATGAAAGAATTATTTGAAGAAATCAAAATGATAATAAAAAATGTAACAGAATCCATTTTTTATTTTAGAAGTCAAAATGATAAAAGGGCTTATAATATCTCCAATCAGATTATGAATTTATTGCAGGATTTGGCAGTTAAAATGGTGGAAAATGGATTTGCCGGGCAGACAGAGGAACTTCTTTTTATTCTTCAAATGGCTCTGGAGGCGATGGACACTCGTGACAGTGTCAAGATGGCAGATGTGTTAGAAGATGGCTTAATGCCTCTTTTACATCAGATGCAGGAGTCGATTTTTGAGCAGGAAGAGGAATTGTTGACAGACTATTGGGGCAAAAACAGATTAGTTTTACGAGGGAAAGACAGAGGGCTGTATGAGAAATTGATTCAGGTGCGGGATCATGTATCAGATGATTATAGTATCAGCTGGGCAAAGACTGGGGATTTGGTCTTGTCGGTGATGACTGAGCAGGGAATGTATCAGTTAAATTCCGCATGTAACCCATGGCGGGAAGCGGCAATATATGCGGAATCTGCGCTTCAGGGGAAAGCATGTAAAGAATGTGTTGTCGTTGGTTTTGGAATGGGATACCACATAGAAATGCTGGCAAAGAGACCTGAGATTGGAAAGATCATTGTTTTGGAAAATGATCTGACACAGTTGGCAATTACGTTGGGGTATCGGGATTTTTCACAGCTATTTCAAAATGACAGACTTTGTATTGTATATTGCCAGGAAAAAGAAGATTATGCGAAATGGCTTGTCGGGGACAAGAACAGGATTTGCTGCATCTGGTATCCTTCTGTCAGAGTGACTTCGGAAAAAATATTGCGGGAGTTTTTAGAAGATTATTGGATACAGTATTCTTCCATAAGAAATATGGGAGGTATTTTGGACAGTAATTTTGAGAGCAACATAGAAAAGGAGGATGAAGAAATCTCTTTCCTACAGCCGCTGTTTTCTCAAAAGACAATGATCCTGGCAGCAGCAGGACCGTCGTTGGATGATAATCTGGAAGCGCTGAAAAATTTAAACCGCACAGATACGATTCTGGTTTGTGTTGGGAAGATTGCGCGAAAACTTTTGCGTGAAGGGATACGGCCGGATTATATTGTGATGATTGATGGCTTGAGGGGAACCAGATGGCAGATTCGGGAAATAGAGGATTGCGGCGTCCCGTTATTGTATCTGAGCACCTGTGCGTCCAGTGTGGTGGATGCTTATCAGGGGAAACGTTATATTGCTTTTCAGGAAGGCTTTCCTATGGCGGAGGAATATGCAAAAGAGCATCAATATGCTTTATATCAGAGTGGCGGCTCTGTAGCAACTTTTGCAGTTGATCTGGGAATAAAGTTTGGATGTAAAAAAATCGTCTGTGTTGGTCTGGATATGGGATATCCGGCAGAACGGACACATGCGTCCGGCGTTGGTTCCAAGGTGGCGGATACCAAAAACCTGCGTCAGGTAGAAAGCGTTTCCGGACAGAAAATTTATACGAACAAAACATTGGATATCTATAGGCAGTGGATTGAAAAGAGGATTTCAGAAGAGAAAAAGACGGAATTTATCAATGTATCAAATGGCGCCAGAATCCATGGCATGAAAGAGATGGCGTTGGAGACGGCTTTATAGATGGAAGAGAAGTTGACTGATCAACAAAAGGAAAGGATGGAGAGGAATGGGAGAAGTGCTTGCAGTGATACCTGCCAGGAGCGGGTCGAAAAGTGTAAAGAATAAAAATATCAGATTGATCAATGGAAAACCGATGATGGCATATTCTATTGAACATGCGCTGCAGTCTAAAAGCATTGACAGGGTGATTGTCAGCACGGACAGCGAAGAATACGCAGAGATTGCCAGAAAGCATGGCGCAGAGGTTCCATTTATCAGACCGGCTGAATATGCTACGGATACTGCGTTAGATTTGGATGTATTTCTCCATGCATTAACATATTTAAAGGAACAGGAAAATTATATTCCGGATTTGGTGGTGCAGTTAAGACCGACATATCCGATTCGTAAAATAGAAGATATTGATGCGATGGTTTCCTATATGGAAGCGAATGAGAATGTAGATTCTATGCGATGTATTGCTCCGGCAAAGGAAATTGCATATAAGATGTGGCATAAGGATGAAAATGGGATGCTGTCGCCTATTATGACAGATATTCCAGAGTGTTATAATATGCCAAGACAGCAGCTTCCGCCTGTTTATTATCAAAATGCATGTATTGATGTGATAAGGACAGAGGTGATCATTAAGGATCATTCTATGTCGGGTAAAGTGATCGCAGGCTATGAAATGAGCGATAATTTTGACATAGATACAGAAGAGGAATTAAAAAAAGCAGAAGATTTTATACAGATTTCTCACGGAAATAAGACGTTTGTATTCGATATTGACGGGGTGATTGCAAAGCTTCAAAAGGATTTGGATTACGCACTGTCGGAACCGAACGAGAGAATGATTAGAATTATTAATAAATTGTATGATTATGGGAATCGGATTGTTTTGTTTACTGCACGCGGTTATGTGACGGGAAAGGATTGGCGGGAGATCACTACACAGCAGATGGAGCGCTGGGGAGTAAAATACCATGAATTAAAGTTTGGTAAACCAAATGCAGATTATTATATTGATGACAGAATGCTCAGCCTGCAAAGACTGTATGACTTATTTGATTAAAAATGTATTAAAAATAATAACAATAGTAATTTTAAATAAATATTTTATTGACATATGTCCTTGAGCGTGGTATTCTTTTGCTGGAGGTACTTCTACTGTTACTATTGTTTATTTTCTAGTTACGCAAGGAAAGGAGGCTACATATGACGGATAGTCAGAAATTTGATTTAATTATATCGAAGTTGGAAACGATAGACAAAAAGGTGGATAAGCTAGACCAGCGCATGGATGCATTGGAGGAGCGCATGGATGCATTGGAGAAACGTATGGATGCATTGGAGAAACGTATGGATGCGCTGGAGGAGCGTGTCGGTTTGTTAGAGAAACGCATGGATGCGCTGGAGGAGCGTGTCGATTCATTAGAGAAACACATGGATGCGCTGGAGGGACGTGTTGGTTTATTAGAGAAACGCATGGATTCCTTAGAAGGGCAGGTTGCCTCTCTGAACGTTAACGTAGCAGAACTTTACAGGGAAATCCGCCTTACCAGGACTATTATTGAAAATGAAGTCAATCACAATGTCAAGCTGGTGGCAGAAGGGCATTATGATCTGAACCGCAAGTTGGATGACGCCATTCACTTATCAGCTGATGTCAAGGCGAAACAAGAGGTGCACGATGTACATTTGACACTGCATGATGCGAAATTAAAAGAGGTGTCAGGGCGTTTGGAAGTCTATGCCAGTCATATTTATTTCAATACCGACGACACAGCTTTTGATGTTGGCAAGGAAGTGGTTAATAACTGACAGCAGACGCCTATATTAATATTTTGATGTAATATGACGATATAATCTGTGTAGTGAAGAGATGTGGCTGTGTGGAAACAGGCAGATATTTTTGCCTGGGAGAATATAGTAAGAGATAATCGATGGCAATTTTAGAGCAGAGACAATAGCTTCCATTGATTATCTCTTCTGTTTATTTATTATGTGTTGGAGGAAATGTTATGAATAAGGTATTTGAAGATTTGTTTATTTTTGAAATGGCAAACAGTCATCAGGGCAGTGTGGAACATGGCAAGGATATTATCTACGAGATGGGTAAGATTGCCAGAAAATATAATATTAAGGCCGCAGTGAAATTACAGTACCGCAATTTAGATACGTTTATCCATCCTGACTATAAAGGACGTCAGGATGTAAAACATATTCCGCGCTTTGAAGGGACGCGGCTGTCATATGAGCAGTTTTGCGAATTGGCAGATGCAGTGCGGGCAGAGGGAATGCTGCCGATGAGCACGCCGTTTGATGAGGATGGTGTGGAGTGGTGTATGGATCAGGGATTAGATATTATCAAGGTGGCAAGCTGCAGTTCGCTTGATTGGCCGTTGTTAGAGAAAGTTGCGGCAACGCACAAACCAGTGATCATATCTGTTGGTGGAAAAACAATTTCTGATATTGATAAAATTTACAATTATTTCACCCACAGGAAATGTGATTTTGCGCTGATGCATTGTATTGCAGAATATCCAGCGCCTGTGGAGAGGCTGCAGCTGGATTTTATTGATAAGTTGAAACGCCGTTATCCGGATATTGCCATTGGATATTCGGGACATGAGGATCCAGATGATAATATTGTTCCAATGATGGCAATAGCAAAGGGGGTTCGGATTCTGGAGCGCCATGTAGGGCTGCCGACGGATACGATTACTTTGAATGCATATTCTATGAATCCGGCGCAGACAGAGGCGTGGGTGAAATCTGCTTTGGACGCAAGGGAAATCTGTACAATGAAAAAAGAGACAGAGCGCTATATCAGCCAGGAGGAACTTGACTCATTAAATTCTCTGGCACGCGGCGTTTATTTGAAGCATGATGTGGCGGAAGGGCAGGAATTGACCAAAGACGATGTATTTTTTGCAATGCCAAACCATGACAGGCAGATGACAAGCGGTGAATTTTATGAAGGTGTCGTCGCAAGCAGGGATTATAAGGCAAATGAGGAACTCCATGAAAAGAAGCCTGTTACAAATACGAATTTAGCAAGAAGCGTGATCCATGATGTAAAAGGTATGCTTTATGAGGCGAATATTTATCTGGGCGATACTTTTGAGGCAGAATTATCTCATCATTATGGCTTAAAGCATTTCAGACAGTTTGGAGCTGTTATTATCAGCATTGTTAATCGGGAATATTGTAAGAAATTAATCGCAGTGCTTCCCGGCCAGCAGCATCCGTCCCATGCCCATAAGGTAAAAGAAGAGACGTTCCAGCTTTTATATGGGGATTTAGAAGTAAAGATTAATGGAAAGTTGATTCAGATGAAGCCGGGAGACATTCAAACTGTTTTACGCGGGGAAAAGCATTCCTTTACTTCCCGGGGCGGGGCTGTGTTTGAAGAAATCTCTACAACCCACGTGAAAAATGATTCTCATTATGACGACCCGAAAATAGATAAATTGGATTTGATGGAAAGAAAGACGAAAGTATACAAGTGGTAAGCAATATGGCAGAAAGAATCATTCGCTTTTGTAAATATTGGGGACAGCTATTTTTATTGCCGGTTTACTGGCTGTCGTTCCTGTTTCCGCGGAAAAAGACTCTTTGGCTGTTTGGAAGCACGTTTGGGAAAAGGTTTGCAGATAACCCGAGATATTTATTTTTGTATGTGAGTCAGCACAGGCAGGAGCTGGGGGTTAGACCAATTTGGATCAGCCGTCGGAAAGAGATTGTAGAATTGCTTGTCAGAAACGGCTATGAGGCCTGTTATTACCATTCGTGGAAAGGCATTTGGTACGCACTGAGAGGAAAGGTATATTTTTTTGATAACTATGCCAAAGATATTAATTTCTGGCAGAGCGGACGCGCTGTGAAAATCAATCTTTGGCATGGGATTCCGTTGAAAAAGATACAGGCAGACAATCGTTTTGATGCTTTTCGCCACCCGGAGAATATCTGGGAGAGATGGAAATGTTTTCCGAGAACGATATCTGATGAAAAACCGCATCATTATGTTTTGACAACATCGGAATTTTTACGACCGATTTTTGAGTCTGCTTTTCGAACCAAGCATGTATTGGTGAACGGTTATCCCAGAAATGAGGGGATGCTGACCCAAGGTTTTATTAATTTATATACAGAGGAAGAGCAGGGACTGCTAGATATGATCAGCGGGCGGATTCGCAAAGAATCGCTTACGATGGTATACTATATGCCGACATTTCGCAAGAGTGAAGAAAAATTTTTTGAGATAATAGATATTTCTGCTTTTAACAAATTTTTAGAACAAAACCGGTTATTATTTTGCGCAAAACTCCATCCAAAGTCAAAATTGCGGGAAGAGTTTGAAAAGATAGACGGCGGTAATATAGTGATTATTCATCCAGACACGGATCCTTATGTGTTTATAGAAGCTTCCAGTATGTTGATTACAGATTATTCTTCTATCTATTTTGACTATATCCTGAGCGGTAAACCAGTTTTGTTTTTTGATTACGATTTAGAGGAATATCTGCATGATTCCAGGGAAATGTATTTTCCCTATGAGGAATATACACCGGGGATAAAAGCGAAAGATCAAAGCCAGTTGGAAAAAGGAATACAAAAGACATTGCAAGATCCAGACCGATATCAGGATAAAAGAAATAACATAATAGCAAAAATGTTTTGCCGGCAGAGAAATTCTTCTGTGCGGCGGCTTGTGGATATGATCAAGGAAATTGTAATGTAACAGGCATTTTGCATTTGCAGAGCTGTGGGGAATCTGGTATCTCATAAAATGCAGTTTCCTGGTGTTTTATGGTCATTTGAAGCAAAATATGGAGGAAGGGGATGAAAAGGTGAAAAGAGTTATCACATACGGAACATTCGATCTGCTCCACTATGGACATATTAATCTGCTGCGGAGGGCAAAGGAGTATGGGGATTACTTGATTGTTGCTCTGTCAACGGATCAGTTTAATTGGAATGAAAAGCAGAAGAAATGCTATTTTGATTATGAGAAGAGGAAAACCTTGTTAGAGGCAATCCGGTATGTTGATTTGGTGATACCGGAAGAAAATTGGGAACAGAAAAAGACGGATGTCCATGAATATCACGTTGACACTTTTGTCATGGGAGATGACTGGGAGGGGAAATTTGACTTTTTGAAAGAAGAAGGAGTAGAAGTAGTTTATCTGTCAAGAACTCCTGAGATTTCCTCGACACAGATCAAGAATGATTTAAAACGGTAAAAGTAGAAGGGACGGTAAGTGCAAAAGGAATAAAGGGATTCTACTGCTGTAGAATATTGCGTTAGAACAGCCCTCTCCGAAAAATAAGATGTCATAATCTTACTCATTTTTAATGCCAGATTTTACTTCAGATAGTGCTGGCAGTCCCTCTATTGATATTATTGTTTTCACTTTAGACCAGGCTCTTATGGTATTTGTGAGTCTGGTCATTCGTTAATGTCCCCAGACCAGATTTAGCTGGTTTAGCTGTTTTCGGTATTCATTTCGGCTTGTTTTAATATAAATCCGGGTTGTTTCAATACTGCTGTGTCCTAATACATCGGCTAATTTTGCGATATCTTTCTTGACCGAGTAGAAGCATTGGGCAAAAAGATGCCGTAGATTATGTGGAAATACTTTGCTGGCGTCAACATTGGCCGTCTTGCATAGCGCTTTCATTTCTCGCCAGATATTGCTTCGGTGTACTGCTTTTCCAGAAGCGCTGCAGAATACACAGCCGCTTTTAATGTTATTTTTGTGGATATAATAGAGAAGCTCTCTTCGGAGATCATCTGGCAGCAAAATAGTGCGTACTTTGCCTTTGCAACGGATTTCAATCCGGTTATTTTTGACACTGGCCACAGTGATATATTTTAGTTCGCTGACACGCATCCCCGTAGCGCAGATGGTTTGAATGATCATATTAAGGCGCGGTTTTCCGATTTTCTTAGCTGCCTGCAGCAAACGGAAATATTCTTGCTTGTAAAGGCATTTGTCATCCGGGTAGAAAGCTTCTTTTTGGACTTTGTAAATTTTTACTTTTAAATCATACCACCCCATATATTCGAAAAACAGGTTGGAGGCAACTAAAAAGGAATTGATGCTGCTGATTTTATATTGATACGTATTCAGCAAATCCTCTTTAAATGCGATTATCATTGTTTTGTTGAGCGGTTCTCCCGCAGCGTATCTGACTAGTTTTTTGATATCACAAAGATATTTTTTAATGGTTGCAGTACTTTTTTCAGATTGATATAAGTATTCTTCATACTCGGTTAATAATTCTGATGTGATGATTCGTTCCATAATAAAACCTCGCTTTTTCTGTGGTGTTGTAAGTCATGTAGACTGACTCTGGCAGGGGCGTTGCCTAGCCTGTGCAGTCGCCTGCGGAATCGATTTTAAAAGAAAAGAGGCACGTGCGCCAGGTGGTGTGACAATGGTTTGCCAATCATCAGTATACCCCTATATAATATAATAATTTTCAAATCGGTGCAATGTCGGAGGGGATTTTTTATTACCTTTTATGAATAAATCGGTTTTTTCTTTTATGATTGATCAACACATTAAAGGAATCTGATAAAAAGCCGATAAAGATAATGGAATAACAAAGTGGCATTAAGTTACTGGTCGGGTTATGATGTATCCTATAATAGGTAATAACTCCGATTTCGGCATAAGAATGCAAAAATGATTGAATCGCCAGAAGCTTTGTGCTATAATTGTAATTGGTTGTGAATGGATACAACATAATCAATATTATGTTGTATCGACTTTTCAGTCCATCGGACAAAGGAGTCGGGTATGCTTGTAAAACTGGAACAGGGAGAGATCAAAGAACTGCATAACAGAAATGTCCTGCTTTTTGGTGCAGGCTCTCTTGGTGTTCGCAGTTTAGAAGAAATGGACAAGGTCGGTGCAAAGGTGATCGGTTTTATTGATAACAACCGGTCAAAAAGAGGAAACCTTTCAGAGGGCTACCCAATTTACTCCCCCGATGACATCAAAAGCTTTCCTGATGTAAAGGTGATTATTACCAGTACATATGTTGATGAGATCAAGGCGCAGCTTGGCGATATGGGGAATATAGACTACGACGTGATACGTCTGGGAGCCCTGCGTGATGTTCTGCCGGAAGAAGCGTTTTTTAAGCCGCTCTTGTCAAAAGAAGAAGCAAATGAATATTTAAAGCAGGCTTTCAACAACGATACGCCTTTTTTTGCAGGACGCCTTGGCTCGAATGAATTGGAGTGCATGGCGGAATATTATTATCTTCTCCACCGCGATGAAGCAGGAACTGCTTCCTATCATAATAATTTGAAACTTGTTATGAAACAGGGGGCTGGATTTTTCCCGACAGAAGATAAACTCCTTGACCAAATGGTTTGTTTATATACAGAAAATTTAAAGGAGATCGATTTCATATGGAGTATGTGGCTTTCTCGTTTTGAGGATATGCTTTACCGGCGCTTCGCTCCGGAAAAACCGATTGCAAAATATGATGACACGGCATTTCCGATTGATTTGGAAACGCCATGGACATATGCATTGAAGGGGAAAAAAGTATTGGTGATCCATCCCTTTGAAAATTCGATCAGAAAGAATTATCAAATCCGTGAAAAAATTCACGGCAATGACAGGCTGCTCCCTGATTTTGAGCTGCTGACGCTAAAACCTGTGCAGAGCATTGCAGATGAGATTCCGGAATATGAATCTTGGTTTGAAGCTTTAAAGGAGATGGAGGAAAAAATCGCCAGAATCAATTTTGACATTGCCCTGATTGCTGCTGGCGCTTACGGATTTCCGCTAGGAGCATACTGTAAAAAGCTCGGCAAGAAAGCGTTTCATATCGGTGGCAGCTTACAGTCATACTTTGGCATCCGCGGGAAATATTATGACCAGTTCGGCTACCATAACGAATACTGGACAAGACCTTTAGAGGAAGAGAGACCAAAAGGGTTTAAAAAAGTAGAAGCCGGGAGGTACTGGTAATGGAAAAAGAACTTGTCATCTTTGGGGCTTCCGGCGGTGGTGTCAAAGTTGCACAGACCTTACAAAGCTTTGGGATTGATTTTCATTGTTTTCTGGACAACAGCCCCGGTAAATGGGGAACTGTCCTTGAAGACAAGCGGATTGAATCCCCTGATATCCTGCTGCACGGTGGATACCGTATTATCATTGCCAGTGAATACCAGGCAGAGATTGAAAAACAGTTAGATGAGATGGGACAACTGGAGAATCTTCTATTAAAAGAAGAATTGCTTCTTCCGGAAACAGATGCTCTCCTTCCCTCTTTCCAACCCCGGCATAGTGACTGGAAAAAAGAGGAGATACCTGAACGCCCAGAACGCATTATCATCGATCTGATGGAAGGCGTGCAGCTTGGCGGAATCGAGACATGGACTTACCGTGTTACCCGGGAATTAAAAAAAACAGGGTATCCCGTAATGGTATATGCAAAGGAAACGGATATGCAGCCAGAAGATGACATTGCAGACTGTTTTCAGTATTTTGATCTGGATTACCGGCATTTCCGTGAGGATGTGCTTTTACTTGCAGAGGCGCTTTTAAAGGAACTCCCCTGCAAGGTTGTGATCAATAAGCATACGCAGCTGCTCTATGCAGCTTATCTTGTGAAACAGTTTGCCGGGGATGCGGTTAAGATCCTCTCTATCGTACATAACGATACTGTCGTATGGTACCGACGTCATAAGGCGCTGGCTGATATTTTGGATACGATCCTCTGTGTCAGCAGCCGGATACAGAAAACTTTAACAGAACAGTATGGACTTTCCGATAATAAAGTCTGTTACAGGCCTTCCCCTGTATACTGTGATGAGATTTTGCAACGCACTTATACACTTGACAGGAAAGAGCCAATCCACCTTGGATACGCTGCCAGACTGACAAAATTTCAGAAGCGGGCAGATTTGCTGATACAGCTCATAGAAGAATTAGAAGAACAGAACTGCAATTATTTTCTGTCAATTGCCGGGGATGGACCATATTTTGGAAAGCTGCAGGATTTTATAGCAGAGAAAAATCTGGGACAAAAAGTTCGGCTTCTTGGATATTTGAACGCTGATAGTATTGAGAAATTTTGGAAAACACAGGATGTATTTGTCAGCGTTTCAGACTTTGAAGGTGTTGGGCTGTCTATGTTAGAAGCTATGGCGCAGGGAGTTGTCCCGATTGAAACAAATGTAGCTGGTGCAGAGGATTTTATTATTCCGAATCAGAATGGATATTATGTGGAAGTTGGAAATGTGCAGATGTTAGCAGACTGTATCTGTCGGTTAGAAAAGAATCGCGAAAAAATGCAGGACATGGGGATGTGTTCTCATGAAATAATAAAAGAAAAATGCGATCCTGCAGGGTATGGGGCATTTATCGTTAAATGATAGAATCTGATAAAAATGCTATTGGATTTTTATCAATGCCAAAAGAAGCTTGCGTCTCTTTATTTACATGAAATCATCGTAACAAATAAAGGATTTTTATGGAGGGAAAGATATGTTAGATTTAAAAAAAGAATATCGACGTATTATAGAAAAAACACCCATAAAAGGAAAATCATCCGAATTGGAAAGCCAGATTTATAACGCAATTGTTGAGCTGTTTTTGCAGATTCCTCAAAATGCCAAGGTGATATTCAGAGGCGCCGGAGTACATACAGAAGAATTACTGTATGTACTTAATAAAGCCATTCCTCAAAATCATTTTTCCATCCTTGCTATTGTAGACGACGCCCTCTGCGGCGATATGCTTGAAAATATTCCTATCATTACAAAACAGCAGGCAGCTTCTTTAAAATATGACACGGTTTTTATTTCTTCCTTTTCTTATGCGGAAGAAATGAAAACAGATTATGATGAACAAAAAATCCAGATTCTGGATGTATATGGATATTTACAGGAGAAAGGAATTTTCCTAAATGCACCATTTTATTATTACCAGAATGGATGCTATGAGATTCCTCACTACTATAACAATATGTACCAACGGACGCTTTCTTACGAAGCGTTGGAATATTTGATTGATGCCGCTTTGGAATTAAAGGATTTTAAAACAGCGTTCCATTATATGGATATATATATCAGCAATCAATATCCTAATGCAGACTGCTATCAGAATGCAAAAAGAGAATTGCAGGATTTATTTATTAAAATACGTCAGGAGATTACAGAGAGAAAGCGGGAAGATATTGTTATGTTTTGGATTGATGCTGTTCCGTATGCCGCTTTAGAACAGTTGCCATTCCTATACTCTAAGAAAGACCGTTCCTGCTTTTTTGAAAAAGCATATACGAATACTCCCTATACGCATCCTACGATGCATACATTATTCCAGGGATATCTAAGAATTGACAATTATGAAGAAGAAAAGACTGTCATTGACGAAAACAGCAGTACAGTGCTGTCTGACCTATATAAAGCCGGATATGATTTTATTTATATAGGCTCGGATTGGAAAAAACATATCGCACCGCAATATGTGATTTCCGATGAAAAAGGAATGTTTATGTTCGCACCGCGAACCAGTGCCTGTGTAAAATACTGGCAAATGCTGTCCTATTTGTTATTGAACAAAAGACCGTTGTTTTGTCTCGTACACAGCGTTGCTGAAACGCATGAACCTTATACCTATTTTACCACAGAAAAAGCCTTTTCATATAAACTGGATGAAATATTTAAAACTGGACAAAACAAAAAAAGTTATGAATATTTTAATGATCAGCTCCAATTTTATTGTGATTTTCTTGGTGACAAAACAATCAAAATTTACATGAGCGATCATGGAAACCTTATAGATTGGAACACCTGGAAATTTGTAGAAAACAGGATCCATCCTCTTTTTTTGATAGAAGGCGCAAAAATCTGTTCGCGTTATATCAAAAAAGTTTTTAGCTATGTAAATTTTAAACATATCGTGAAGTGGATTCTTTTTGACTCTGAGGAAGAATTTGAAAAAGCGCTTTCGGAATATGCACTGATACAGGATGTAGATACTTATAACCGTGAAGAAGCGGCAAGATATATTACCCGTGGCGATGTTAGAAAAGCAATGGCATTTCGTGGAATTGTTACGGCATATGACCGGTACTGCCTTATTGGAAACGGAGAGGAATATTACTGCCTGTTGGAAGAGGAAGAAAAAAATCGGAGCAATGATGACCGCTATGTCGAGAGGATTGCGCATTTAAGGGAAATTACCGGCAGACGTTTTATAGATATTGCAACACATGAAGATTTTAAGGCATCACGCAGGTTATATGAAGATAAGCCGACAAGAAAACATGCCTGATACAAGAGAGCAAGTCAAATACCTATAGAAAGCTACGGGGCATGACTTAGCTTGTTATTAGTTTGATTGCCCCAAGAGGCGATGTGTTTGACCCTCGCTGCAGTCGCTAAATGGACGTGCAAGCACGTCCGCTTGGCTCGTTGCTCGCGAGAATAAAAAATATGAGGTGCTGATATGAAATCAATCAAAGGTGTTTTATATTGGATAACCGGTTTATCAGGAGCCGGGAAAACAACGATTGGCAATTACTTGTATTATATTTTAAGACAGAATCAGGATAACGTTGTTTTATTGGATGGAGATATTTTAAAAGCAATCGTTGCCGATTCCTGTACTTATACAGAAGAGGACAGGCATAATAGAGCGCATAAGTACGCGAGACTGTGTAAAACCCTGACCGATCAGGGAATGGTAGTGATCTGCTGTACAATCGCCATGTTTGATGATGTCAGAAAATGGAACAGGGAAAATAATAGAGGATATGTGGAAGTGTTTTTAGATGTCCCAATGGACGTATTAAAAAAGCGGGATCAAAAAGGTTTATATTCTTCCCAGGCACGGGGATTGACGAAAAATCTTTCCGGCGTAGATATGCGGACAGAATTTCCTAAAAATCCTGATATTACTATTTGTAATGATGGAAGCATCTCTATAAAGGAATGTGTTGATATTATTTTAAAGCATCAAATACAATACGCGACAGCTTTTGACAGAGATACTACATATTGGAATCTTTTTTATGCAAGCAATCCGGAAATAGAGCATCCTTCTTTGTTTGCACAATATGTATATGAGCAATTAGAAAACGGAAAGACATTACTGGAGCTTGGCTGCGGCAATGGCAGAGACAGCGTCTATTTTTCTGAAAAAGTGGACGTTACGGCAATTGATGCATCTGATAAAGCAATCTCTGATTTAAATAAAAAATATCAGGACAGATCAGGCATCCGTTTCCTGTGTGATGATTTTGTTTGCGCTGCCGCATTGTTCCAAAGGCAGTATGATTACTGTTATAGCAGATTTACGTTGCATGCGATCAGTGAGGAACAAGAGCTGAGTGTGATTTCTAACGTAAGACATGCCCTAAAAGACAGCGGTCTGTTTTTTATAGAAGTGCGCAGCATAAATGATGAATTGTACGGCAAAGGAAAGCCTGCGGGGAAGAATGCATTTATTTATAACGGACATTATCGCCGGTTTATTGTCTTAGAAGAATTAAAAAATCATTTAGTGCAAAATGGCTTCCGGATAACATATGCGGAAGAAGCAAAGGGGTTTGCACCGTTTGGAGACAGTGACCCACCAATCATACGGATTGTAGCAAAGGTTAATAATAGTAATAACTAAATCAAGCTTTATGCAAATTCAAGGAGGCAGTTTAATGAAAGAAAAATGTATGATATTTGGGGCGTCAAAAACAGGAAAAATGGCTAAAAAATTACTGGATGACAAATACGATATTATTGGTTTTTTGGACAACAGTCGTGAAAAATGGAATACGTCTTTTTGCGAAGAGAAAGTAATGAATCCGGATATCTTAAAAAATAATCCAGATATCATTGTTATTATCGCAAGTGTCTATTATGGACAAATTTATTTGCAATTAAAAAAAATGGGGATGAAAAACATAAAAATATTTTATTACATGGGAGATACATCTATTGGTACTAGCAATAAATACGTTCTTTATACATTAACTACAGAAGAATTGTTTTCAGAATGTTGTTATAATAAAGATTTTATAAAAAAAATGAAGTCCAATTTCTCAATTAATTACAATACTATATATGACATGAGCAATAATGAAAAAAAAGGCAGTACGCCCCAAAATAAAGTGCTATTTTGTGCATACATTTTCCCACCTTTGGGAGGCGGGGGAGTACAACGCTCTCTTAAATTTGTAAAATATCTTCGAAAATTTAACTATGAACCAGTTGTATTAACAGTAGGAGAAAGCGATGAAAAAATCAACTTAGATACTACAATGTTAGATGAACTGGATGATACAATTGAAATTATTCGTATTAATGAAAAAACTTTTCTCCCTCCAGCTCTGTCTAATAGAGAACAACAAGAAATTTATAATCTGTATGCAGGTATAACAGAAAACGAAGCATGGCTTTCAGATTATTTGAATATATTGCGTACAGAAAATGCAACGTTGATTCCAGACACTAAGATAATCTGGGTAAATCAGTGCTTAAAAGAAATTGAATCAAAAGTTGATCTATCTTCTTTTCAATTGATTTTTACTACAGGTATGCCTTTTAGCTGTTATATATTAGGATACTATATTAAACAAAAATACGGCATAAAATGGATTCAGGATTATCGTGATGCATGGGCTTCAAATGATTACTACAACAAATATTGTCGTGAAAATACTAAAAATCTTGAAATTTTGCAGCAACAGATAGAACAAAAATTAATGCAATACTCAGATTTTGTAACTGTCACTGCTGGGAATCTGATAAACGATTTTGTAGAAAAATATCATATTCCACCTGAAAAATGTCTGGAAATTACTAATGGATATGACGAAACAGATTTTATCGATATAGATTCAATTTGCAAAAATCAAGATATTTTTACATTATGCCATAACGGAAATTTATATGGATATTTTTCGATACAACATCTTTCTTTGTTAAAGATAATCAATCGATTAATAGAGGAAGGTCTTATACAGAAAGAAAAAATCCAATGGATTTTTAATGGAGTAGTCAATGCTAATTTAAAAAAAGAGTTTGATGCCAATGATACATACCATATTATTAAGTACAATGGATATCTTTCGCATATTGAAAGTTTACGGATAGCAAGACAGGCAAATTTATTAATTCTTTTCGGTCCACCGGATGAAGGCACTCATTATAGGTATATGGGAAAAACCTTTGAATATTTGAGATTGAAACGACCAATACTCAGTTTTTCTCGCCCAGGAGGTGTGTTGGACAAACTTTTTGATACGGCGGGATGTGGTGTTAATTATGATTTTGATGATTTAGATAATATAAGAAAATATGTTTTAGAATGTTATCTAAATTGGGAAAACGGAACAGAAATATTTCAGTGTTCGGAAGAAGAGATTCGAAAATACAGCCGTAAAAATCTTACCCAAAAACTTGCAGGTGTTTTTAATAACTTGCTAAACCAGTAGTTATTTGAGATTCATTGGAATGTAAGAAACTTGAAGTCGCATAAAAAAGTATCTCTATATATTTCGATAATACAGAGAGGACATTATTATAATAAACGGAAAGGAAAAAGGGCATGTTGTGGGATAAAACAGGAAATAAAGTATCAGAAACTATTCTCGGCAGATATGATGCAATTATCTTTTATGGCGCATCGACCAGAAATAAATATGCAATCCAAAATTTGGGGATACAGGAAAAGGTACTGTATTTTATCGATAGCGACAGCAGCAAAAATGGAACAGAATTAGACGGATATATGATATACTCTACAGAAAAACTTGCGCAGGAAAAAAATATACTGATAATCTCTGTTTTGGCGAATCATGAAGATGACGTCCTACAGATTACCAACCGTTATAATCAGATCTGCCTTTTTTATGCGCCAGAAAACTATGATTTTGAAAATGCAATGGTTGATAATAAAAGTATTATGCAGGATTTTGAAAAAAATACAAAAAAATATAAATATGTACATATTTTCGCAAACATGATATTTATACAGCATTTTTACCAAATGATAGAAGAAAACGACAATATTCAGGATCATTTGTTTTTAATGGATTGGGGTAATTGCAAGGAATTTTATTTATATGATTTTATTTGCGACAGAAATAGAAAAAATAAAAATATTTTAATCTTCGACGACATATTTGGTTGTTTTGGCGCTCGCAACATAAATCAGAACTTGGATTTGTATCCGATATTTTTTTATTCTTCAAAAATACTTTTACACTCAGCATTTTTAGGGAAAAAGGGAGTAAAAATGCTATCAGATATAGCGGATAAAATGGGCGAAAAAATGCTATGGATCTGCTGGGGAAGAGATTCCTGCTATTCCAAAGAAAACCCAATCGTAAAAAATGTATTGACGAAAGTTGGAAACGCATATGCCTCTGTAGCCAGAATTCCATACATTCAAAGTGCCTATGGGATTTTGGCAAAGAGATTTTATGCAACATATAACTACATCAATAAAGAAGAAATAGCTCTCTTTGAATCAGCATTCGCCTGCGACGATAAAAATGAATGCAGAACAGATAAGATAACATTAAATGTTTTACTGGGACATTCTGCATATGAATATGGCAATCACAATTATGGCATACAATTGCTGGAAAGATACAGGGATGAAAATATAACGATATATTGTCCTCTGGCATATGGAATTAAAGAATATGCAAATGAAGTAATCAAAAGAGGAAAAGAGGTGTTTGGCAATAAATTCATTCCTTTGTTGGAATTTATGGAACCCAATAAATATTATGAATTATTAAATAAAATGGACATTATTGTATTTCCAATGACTGCGCAGGCAGCTGGTACCCAATTAACATATTTAAGTACCATTGGCAAAAAAATATATCTGACTTCAGAAATGATTCATGTGTTCTATCCTCATCAAATCCATGCGGAAGAGCTAGAACATATTCGGGATATGTCCTTTGAAGAATTTGCCCGCACAGCAAATAAGACGGATCATCCTATTGAAAAGATAAAAAAGAAAAACCGGGACATGTATGAGGAATGGCAAAAAATTCTTGATTCTAAAACGAAGCATTTTTAATAGTCAGGATGATATGTAACAAAAAATATTTACAATATAGGAGGCTAGATAACGGAATGATACCATTTAACAAAGCAGTTTACCTTCCCGAGGCACTGGGATATGTTGCGGATGTTGTAAAAGAAGGAAAAATTGCAGGAGATGGAAAATATACAAAATTATGCAGTACCCAGATGGAAGAACGGTTTCGATTAAAAAAGGTTCTTCTCACCACATCTTGTACGGCGGCGTTGGAGATGGCAGCAATTTTGTTAGATATCCAAGAAGGGGATGAGGTGATTATGCCATCATATACATTTGTATCGACAGCAAATG
>CANQCD010000219.1 GCA_947589455.1 uncultured Lachnospiraceae bacterium
AAAAGCTCCAGTCCGAAACGAAGCCGCAGCTTTGACTACTCTTCCCCTCGGCCTGCAAAAAGCTCCAGTCCGAAACGAAGCCGCAGCTTTGACTACTCTTCCCCTCGGCCTGCAAAAAGCTCCAGTCCGAAACGGAACCGCAGTTTTGACTACTCTTCCCCTCCAGGACGGAACCGCAGTTCAGCCCAAACCTTTTTTCGGAAAGAGGTTTTCCTGCTGCATCCAAACTGCACATACGACCTCTCTTTCCTCACAGAGCAGACTGCTCCAAAAAGCAGCTCTCTCCTCTGGATAAGCGCCGATGAAAAAACAGCGGCTATTACAGATGGCAAACTAAACACATTATCTTCCGGCATTACATTAATTTATGCCAGGCACAAAAAAACCAAACAGACAGACCTCTGTCTCATCCGGATACTGCCATAACTAAAATCCACAGTCCCCGGATCATACAGCACAGAGCCACCGCACAAAAACCAACAGGAAGGAGGAACAGCTTCCCTTGAATGAAGAGACACAAAATCCATTTAACATTTCAAAATATATTTTAGAAAAATATAATATCGATCATCCCATCTTGATCCGAAAGCACAATATCCTGTTTCATCTGACAGAAAAAGCATCAGGAAAACCCTTTGTCTTAAAAATGCTTTTCCGATCTTACTATGACCGGAAACTGTACAAAAAAATACAGTCACTGGATGAAAACAAGCTTCTTCTCCCCATTTACGAAGAAGCGGGGCGGTCGTATCAATTTTTTCTATACCCCTTTTACCATACGCTTGCCGAGCAGCTTACCACAACCGGCGTCTCCTACTCGGATATCTGTAGATTGATCTCCGATCTGTCCGCCGCTGTGACTGCGCTCCATAGAGAACAAATCCTCCATCTGGATATCACGCCTTCTAATATTTTTCTGGATGGGACGGGACATTACCTCCTGGGGGATTTTTCCTCAAGCCGGTTTTCAACAGCCATACCTCCCCGCCTCTTTTTCAAGAGGACGAATGTTTCCCTTGCCGGCGCGGAGATCGTCTGTGGCTCCAAAATATCAGAAAAAACAGATTGCTATCTGGTCTGCATTCTGCTATATGCGTTATTGCACCAGGGAGCTTATCCGGACAAAGCCAAAGCAGCCCTGCCGGATAACACTGCCATAGACGATTTCCTTATGCAGTTTCTCCACGGTAAAGGGATGGACGAAGAACGCTTTTTCTTAAAATCCTTTTCTAAAGGAAAGGCAGAAAAAGCCGAGACAACACAACGCATATTCCAGCAGATAACAGAACTCCTTGCCGAGTCTCCGCTGCCCACGGACAGCCGGTTTTTAATATCGGAAAAAGAAGCCTCGCATTCTTTTCTGTTTGAAAACACTCCCTGCTGTTCTAAGAAAAACGCCGTCCGGAAGGAACCAAATGAAAGGGACAAACCAGTCGGAAACGACAAATGGAACGGAAACAGTAACCCAGTCAGAAACGACAGACCAAGCAGAAACGACAGATGGAATGGAAACAATAATCCGGTTGAAAACGACAGACCAAACAGAAACGACAGATGGAATGGAAACAATAATCCGGTTGAAAACGACAGACCAAGCAGAAACGACAGATGGAATGGAAACAATAATCCAATCGGAAACGACAGACAGAATGAAAACAATAGCCCGGCAAAAAACAGAGCGGCGCCATTTCCAATTTATGTGTTTTTGATATTGAGCGGCTGCATTTTTGTTCTATCTGTATACCATACCGTATCTGAAAATATAAAAAGCGCAGAGCCGCAACATGTATTTGCCGTACACGCTACCGTCTCACCTGCGCAGAGCGCCACAGGAAATGCGCCTGACAGGAAAGCGTTTTCCCCGCCCGGCTGCACAGACGCCCCTTTTTCTAGCACAGGTACAGAGAGCCCCGCATCAGACAAAACAGAAGAAACCTTCGCGCCGGCCAGCCAAAAACCATACCTTGACTTAACAGGGAAAAAGCTAAAATCTCTGGAAAGAAACCTGACTTCAAAATCTGAGATTCTGTTTTTATCAGATAATCTTTTGACAGATTGCGACAGCCTTTCCTATCTTACCGATACAGAAGAATTATATCTGAACCACAACCGGATTTCTTCAATAGGAGCTTTAAAACGACTTACCAAACTGCGCGTGTTATCCCTCGCAAAGAATAACATAAAAAGTTTAAAGCCGCTTTCCAGCTTGAAAAAACTGACTTTACTTGATATTTCAGGAAACAGCGCCATGGAAGATTTTACCTCATTAAAAAATCTTACCGGACTGCGTTATCTGGGTATCACAGACACAAATGTCAGCAAAAAACAGCTTCAGATGCTAAGGCATTCTCTGCCGCACTGTACTATTTTTTACTGACCACACTTCAAATATATTCTAATCAAAGGAGGACTTTCTTATGAAAAAAACATTCACTAAATTTCTATTCCTGACAACAGCATTCTGCCTGTGCGCACCGTCTTTTCTGTCTGACACGCATCCTGTCGCCTGTCAGGCGGCTTCCTCTGCAAAAAAACATTTTGCAAAAACGTATTCCAAGATCACAGTCGGAAAACAGATCCGTTACCGCATCAAAAATCTTTCATCCAACGAGACGGTACAATTCAGCGTCTCCAACAAGAAAAAAGCATCCATCAAGAAAAAAACCGGTCTGTTTACTCCAAAAAAGCCGGGAAAAGTTACAGTCTATGCGAAAATATACCGCAAAAAGAAAAAGAAACTCTGCAAGCTGTCTACAAAAGTTCAGATCAAAAAGAAAAATACAAAAAAGAAAACAACAAAAAAAGAAGAAAACACAGAAAATGTCAAGCAAAACAATTATCTGCCGGGCGCTGTTTTTAAAGCCGGAAATGAGATCAACGCATGGAATTTCCAGGTTACATTATCGTGCAGCCGAATCCTTTTAGAAGAAGAGACAAAAGACAGTACGCTGACATTGACGTCAGAAAACGACAACAGCACAGAATTGACTGCCTGTTTTTCCCGCCTGTCTGAAAACGGCAAAAAGATCATCTACACTTTATCAGATCTTTCTCAGGAGAAACTGTGTCCCGGCGACGCCAGCATGAACGGCGTCTATAAAGTGACTTCTTCCCTTTTTGCCGATACGCTGTCGGTATCTTACAGAGAACGGATCACGAACGATTCGCTGGCAGGTTTTGTGACAGAGATTGATAACTCCCCGGTCAAACAGGCGCTGGTCACTCTGAAAACTTCTGATTCTGAGAGAACCTGCACAACAGACGACAACGGATATTATCTGTTTGAAGAAACAAAAGACCCCCTCTCCCTGACAGTGGAAAAATCCGGCTATCGGCCGCAGACGCTCACTTCAGTCTCCGCCTCAAAGAAAGGGAGGATGTGTGAAAATTTCATATTGAAACAGGAAACCCAAAACCCCTTTTTCTTTGAATGCAGGGTATTAGATGAAAACAACCAACCCATTCCAGACGCTTCCGTTTTCATTTTTCCGGAAAAAGACGGAGATCAGACGCTGCTCTCCGAAAAGGAAAACCTCTATTCCGACAAGCTGTCCGCCAAAGAAGCCGTCTGTTCTTCGCAGACAGACGAGCAGGGAACGCTGCTTTTTACAGACAGCGAAACAGTCTCTGCGTCTCCCTGCTCTTTTATATCGCTCTCTCCGCAAATGCAGTCAGACTATTCTAACTCATACCTGCCGGAGACAAAAAATCAGACGCTTCTTTCCGCAGACGCTTTTGACGCTTCAAAAAATTACTGCGTCTACATTGCCAAAAATATAAATATTCCAGGAAAAGAAACTTCGGCGCCGCAAGAATCGGACGTCAGCTATCAGCCTGTCAAATGGAGTTTCTCTTTCTCGTCGCTTGCCACAGATTCACTCTGCCTGCAGGTGCAGCTTACAAAATGCAAAAAAACATCATTGGAAAACCTGTACATAAAATGGGACAGTAAACTTTCTTTTTCCAACTGTAGTTATATTAAACTGCAGTTATATCAGGCAGACGCCACAGAACCCTTTTGCGAAGAAAACATAAGCCGGTCAAACCTTCTGCAAAACAGCAATAACAGCAAAAAACCGATTTTTACGACAGGCGCCTCCCCTCTTTCCGTCTCTTTGCCAGACAGCCTTTATTATCTGAAGATAACAGCCTATTCCAAGGAGAATGCAATCCTAGCAGCTTCTCCTGTCTTCCCCTTTCTATTACAAGGCGGGACGATAGAACCGAAAGAGATTTCCTTATCCGATTATAAATTTTCCCGCGCTGTGGTAACGGTAGACTGCGCCGACATAGCGACCGATTCTTCCGTCACGCTGTCTCTCTGCCAGAAATGTAACGGACAGTTTTTCCAGATTGGACAATATGTTGTCTCGTCATTTCTTGAAAACACATCCGGGGGAAGGGAAAGCTGTTTTACCCTGTCAAAGCTCCATCCAGAAAACACATACTGTATCACAGCAAAGACGGCGGAATCTTCCGAACAGAATATGCTGGAATTTTCGCCGTCGCCAAACTCGCTTTTTGATACTGCGATCACTGCGCAGCTTTCTGCGCCGGCGCTTGAAATCCCCTGCAGTTATACTGCCGGAGCCGGAGCCTGCCTTCTGACAGATCAAACCTTTCCAAAAAAGACGAATTTATTTTCCGTCTGCTATTTTTCCCCGCAAACTCTGTCAAAGGAATTTGTGCGCAGTTCACAGAATTACCCAAACTCTGTCATTGCCATATATAGCACGGACGGAACATTATCTTCCCTATTTTTGACAAATCCGTCTAACTCTGCCGCCCTGAAAAAAAGCGATGCGGCTGTCATTGAAATTTACACCAATCAAAAACTGCTGCAAAGCAGCAGTTTTACATCCATATAATATAATCCCAGATAAAAAGAGAATAATACGAAAAATCAATATCGAATCACTCCATCTTTTGTCACTCTGGCAAACACTGTCTTTTTAGGTTCCGGCCTTTCATCGCTGAAACGATAACTTTCCTTTAGGAAAGAAAGCGCCGGAGCCAAAATATTCTCCTTTGACGCATAAAGCGTCGCCAAAACATCGCCCTTTTGTATCCTATCTCCTGTTTTCTTATAAAAATAAATCCCGGCGGCATAATCAATCTGGCTGTTTTTCGTGTTTCTTCCAGCGCCCAGCATAACAGATGTTTTTCCGCAGCGTTCCGTGTCCATCGCTGCGATATATCCATCCTGTTCCGCTTTAAAATCAATATGGTACGGCGCCTGTTCAAATTTCTCCGGATGATAGATATAAGTTTCATCCCCGCCCTGTGCTTTTACCATCTTTGCCAGCTTTTCCAGTCCCGCGCCGCTTTCTATCGCATCGGCCACCAAAGAACGGCAGAGCGCCTCGTCGCCCCTTTCGCCCAGGCAAAGCATCTCTGTTGCAAAGATCTCACAAATCTCCTGAAAATCTGCAGGACCATTTCCCTGCAGAGTATGGATTGCCTCCACCATTTCTATATTATTTCCAACTGCAATCCCCAGTGGAACATCCATATTTGTCAAAATCGCCACAGTCTGGCGTCCGGCTCTTTCTCCGATTGCGACCATCTTCTCAGCCAATGTCACGGCGTCTTCATAGTTTTTCATAAACGCGCCGCTTCCCACTGTCACGTCCAAAATAATTTTATCGCTTCCCGCCGCCAGTTTCTTACTCATAATGGATGCGGCGATCAGAGGAATACTGTCAACCGTTGCCGTAACGTCGCGCAGCGCATATAGTTTTTTATCTGCAGGCGCAATCTCGTCTGACTGTCCGATCACACATAATCCCAGCCTGTTGACAATCCCAAAAAATCTCTGCCGGTTCATCGACGGACTAAAACCAGGAATTGCCTCCAGCTTATCGACAGTGCCTCCTGTAAAACCAAGACCCCTGCCGCTCATTTTGGCAACTGTCCCACCGCAGGCGGCGACAAGCGGCGCTACCGCCAGAGTTGTCTTATCTCCGACGCCACCTGTGCTGTGCTTGTCCACTTTTATTCCGTATATTCTTGATAAATCTACCATATCACCGGACTTTGCCATGCAGTCTGTCATTGACAACAATTCCTTGTCCGTCATTCCCTGATAATAAATTGCCATCAACAGCGCGGCAACCTGATAATCAGGTATCTCCTCTTTGACATATCCGTTAATAGCAAAGCGGATTTCTCTATCTGACAGCTCCGCTCCTCTTTTTTTTCTTTCAATAATATCATACATTCTCATAATGTAAACTCCTAAAATTCTGATAACAAATAATAAACAGCAGCATTATTCCAGATTTTCCGTCCCAAATCCCATCGGAAGGAGATCTTTTAATAATAGAATTTTATATTCCTTCTCTGACTTTGCCAGAATAACCTGAAACTTCTCCGGATCGCAAAACTCCATCATAGCTTGCAGGCAGACGCCGCAGGGAGGACAAAAATCTATTTTGCCGCCTTCCGCTCTGCCTACAATCGCAATGCTTTCAAATTCCTTTTCCCCCTCGCTGACTGCTTTAAAAATAGCTGTTCTCTCAGCACAATTCGTCACGCTGAAACTCGCATTCTCAACATTACATCCAGAATAATAATGGCCTTGTTTTGTCTTTAAATACGCTCCCACATGAAACTTGGAATATGGCGCATAGGAATGTTCCATCGCCTGAAATGCATTCCCTATCATATCTGCAACATGCTCCTTTTCCAAAAGTTACCGCTCCTTTCCCCTCAAATTTTACCGGCGGTTTCTGCACAGATTCCGGCAGGTTTCCCTTTCATTTTACCGGCGGGTTCTGTACAGATTCCGGCAGGTTTCCCTTTCATTTTACCGGCGGGTTCTGTACAGATTCCGGCAGATTTCCCTTTCATCTTACCGGCGGGTTCTTTAGGAAAAACGGTTTGCAATCTCTCGGATAGAAATCGCATTGTTCTGATTCGTGTTCGCAATCACAGAAATTTCTTCTGTCGTCTTTCCAATCTGTTCCGCTTTTTCCATGACGTCATCTTTGCTGACAACTCGATTGTCAGGCAGATTCTGCACTGCCTCGATCTGATTCTTCATATCGGACACAGCTTCTACGAAGATGTTTGCGGATTGGCTGACGTCCTGAATAATTGTCTGTATTTCTTCAATAGAGACAGAATATTCATTTGTCGCCTTAGCAAACTCTTCAAAAGTAGATTGAATATCATCCTGCATAAATGTAACAATATTATCAAAGCATGACTGTATTTTAGAAACGTTTATTTTTGTTTCACTGCAAATACTCTGGATTTCCGCTACCGTTTCAGAAGAACTGTTTGCAAGATTTCCAATCTCGCCGGCAACTACAGAAAATCCTCTTCCCGCTTCCCCAGCTCTGGCCGCTTCGATAGAGGCGTTCAAAGACAAAAGATTTGTCTGGCTGGTAATTTCCAAAATCTGTGTCGCCATTTCATCAATCCGTGTAAGAGACTGCAGATTTAACATAGCTTCCGCAATCGCATCCTTATTTTCTTCAATCCGTCTGCTGTTTGTCTCAATCGAAGAACTGATATTTCCTTTCATCAGAGAAACTTTCTTATTCAGCTCTTCGCTGCGCTGCGTACCAATCTGAATCTTATCATCCACCTCAGATACGACATGAACAATCTCGCTGATCTCATTGTCAACCTTTTTCACAGTATCCATGATCGATTCTGTGTGCTGCGCAAACTGCTCTGTCGTAGAAGAATTTTCTTCTACACATTCGATCAGCACCTTAGAAGAATCCGACATACCGACCGCCGTCTGCGTCAAAGAGTCGGAACAGCTGTTCAACGTATTGACGATATCTTTTAAAGAATCATATAAAGAATCAATCGCTGTCGCAATCTGCCCAATCTCACTTTTGCGGTTGATATACGCCTCCAGCTTATCCGATTTCTGCAGTTTTAACTCCTTTAACTGGACAATCGAATCTTTAATATATTTCAGCGGCGTAGTGCTGAACCGGATCAGTATCCAAGACAAAACGCCAATCAGCAAATCAAAAATAATGCAGATGATCTTTAATACATTTCTGCTTTTATTCACGCTTGCATAAATATTTTTCTCACTGTCACGAGAGACAACCGCCCATTTATATTCAGGCATATACTGATAAATCGCAATGGATTTTCCTAACTTTTTATCCTGATACTCGCTGTATCCATTTATCTTGCTCTCGTTTTTCTTGATGCCGGACATGATAGAGAGAAGATTCTTATCTTCAACTTCCGTCGCCATCAGGGATTCGTCTTCATCAAAAATATACATCCCTGTATCCACATTGAGCATGGAATATTTTGCGCCCTGAGTCTGGATAGAGGCTAACAACTCTTTCAAGCTGTCTGCAAACGGACCGCCGCCAACATAACCCACGATTGTCTTTCCATCCTCGTCAAAAACAGGACAATATAATGATAAAATCAATTTCTGCGATGCAGGAGATACAATAATACCCGCATCATATAAACCATTTGCAGAAGTCATGGCGTCCTGGAGAGCTTTTAACGGATCGCCCTTCCTCGTAGTCATTCCGACGACTTTCGGGTTGGAGTGGGCGATCACATGGGTATTCCACTCGCCAATATAAAGCCCTTCCCAATTATCCAGTTTGGCATAATATTTTTCCGTATATGCCTGCGCCAGTTTTCCTTTTTCCTTATCATCCGGATGTTTTAAGAAATCTAAAACGACAGAATCCTCGCTAAATGCAGACAGCAGATCTTCCTGATGCCTGATATATTCCTGAATCACGCTGATCTGCGCATTTAAAGAATTATCTAAATTCTCCATCTGTGACTCTTTCATCATCGAAGTCATGCGATTACCTGCTATTATGTAAAGAAAGACCATGCAAACCGTAGTCACTAATAAAATAAAAAAGGTAATCATTGTACTCATTTTTTGATTTTTCATTTTCGTTTTCCTCTTAACTTTCCATATTTATTTTGTCCGTGGCTCTGGTGCAGACACCGTTGTCGATACGAATATTATATAATATTTCTTGATTAAAATCAATATAATAGTGAGAGTAACTGGCAGTGACAGCTAAATTTTTTTTTGCGGGGGCGCTGGAAGCGGCAGCGCTTTAAAATTAAGGGAAAACTAGATTCTTTATATTGTCATATGGAAAAGAAACTGTTACAATAAATAACGAAAACGGAATGATCTGTTATTTTAACGCACTTTTGTGCAGAATGGAGTTTTGTATGAAAATTTTAACTGTAACAATTCCCTGTTACAATTCACAAGAATACATGAGACATGCAATCGAAAGTGTACTGATTGGAGAAAAAGATATTGAGATTATTTTAGTGGACGATGGCTCGACAGATAATACGCTTGCCATTGCAAAGGAGTACCAGCAGAGATATCCCGATATAATCCGGGTGATCCACAAAGAGAACGGCGGACATGGCTCTGCAGTCAATACAGGAATTGAAAATGCGTCCGGGCTATTTTTTAAGGTATTAGACAGCGACGATTGGTTTGATGAGGCAAGTTTTCACAGAATTATCAATTTTATAAAGTATATTATAAAAGAAAATATTCCGCTGGATTTGATCATCAGCAATTATGTATATGAAAAGCCAAGCCTGCATAAAAGGAAGTCGATTGATTACCGCAGCGCCCTGCCATGCAATAAATTTATTACATGGGACGATACAAAACATTTTAAGATGAGCCAAAATCTGCTGATGCATTCCCTGATGTATAAAACGCAGATTTTGCGCGACTGTAATTTAAAACTTCCAGAACACATGTTTTATGTAGACAATATTTTTGCCTATGTGCCGCTCGCCTGGGTAAACAGGATGTATTATTTGAATGTCGATTTATATCGGTATTATATTGGCAGAGAGGATCAGTCTGTCAATGAAAAGGTTATGACAAAAAGGATTGACCAGCAGATTAAGGTAACAAAGATCCTGATCGATTCCTTTCATCTGGAAGAGGACGTCAAAAACAAAAAATGTCGTTCCTACTTGATGAAATATCTTGCTATGATCATGATCGTCAGCTCCGCGCTGCTTGTCAATGAGGGCTCTAAAGAAAGTATTGAAAAAAGGGACGAGCTTTGGCGCTACCTAAAGAAACACGATAAGAAAATATATTATAAAATAACCGGAACAAAAGTCGGTCTGCCGCTGCAGTTTAAAACAGCGCTCGGCAAGAAAATCGTTATTACCGGCTATCATTTCTTTAACCGGGTATACGGCTTTAATTAAAAAAGACTGCCGGGTATGGAGGTACTATGGAAGAATTATTGTACTATAATGAAGAAGAAGAATGGAATCAGGCATTACTTTTATATAAAGCTGTTCTCAAAGAAATTTGTACAAAATTAGAAATCTTAAATGAAGAATTTAAGCTTGCACACCAGTACAACCCGATAGAGCATATCACCTCGCGTATCAAATCAATGCATAGCATTGCCCGAAAAATGCGGTTAAAACAAAAGGAACTCACTGTAGAAAATGTTGTCCGCTATATCAATGACGTTGCGGGAGTGAGGATTATCTGCTCTTTTACTTCCGATATCTACCGCATTGCATCTTCGATTGCAAAGCAGGACGATATTACGATCATTAAGGTGAAGGACTATATTGCAAATCCAAAGCCAAATGGATATATGAGTTATCATATGATAGTTTCTATCCCAATATATCTTTCTAATGATGTAATACACACAAAGGTTGAAATCCAAATCCGCACAATCGCAATGGATTTCTGGGCGAGCCTGGAGCATAAAATCTATTACAAATTTGAGGGAAAAGCGCCCGGCAATATCCGGGATGAATTAAAGGAATGCGCCGATATCATTGCATTCCTGGATCAGAAAATGCTTTCCATCAACGAGAATATTAAAAACTATAACCATGAGTTTGATAGCGATCCGGAAATTTCATCTGATATCAGTATAGTTGATATGGAAGAAAAAGAATCTGAAATAGAACAGACAAAACTAAGCCGGAGAAATATTGTGACAGAATCTCTGAAGTCATTATTTGACTCTGTCAGTAATTCAAAGTAATGGAAAAAAGGGTGCCGCCTGCGCTGGTGTCCTATGCATCGCTATGTTTCAAAGCACTCCTTTAGGAGGGCTTACAATTTCCTATTCCAGAAAAAGAGCGCCGATTTCCGGCGCCCTTTTTTAGTCAAATGATTGAGCATAATTATCCAATCAGCCAAATCAAATCTTGTCATGAAAAATCACAATTTTTTCTATTTAAATTAATCGAGCGTGGAAACTTATCTTCCCTCAACTAATTTTTTCAAACTGATATTTGATTTTGCTTCATCTAAAGCCTGTTGCTCTTCTTCGGACAAAATCACAAACGCCTCGCCATTTACCACCTCTTTTGCATAAGTATAACATCCTTCTTTTGTGCTGTGCATAGAATTTAAAATAAATCCATTATTTTCTGCTGTCAAAAGAACCAGGACAAAACTAAGCTTTCCGCCAATTTCCTTAAACGCATCATATTTCACGATACCTATTTTTTGATAAGCTGTCAGCAGCTGGGCATGGATAGAAGAAATCTTTGCATAAATATCTTCTACATTATTTTCCAACGTATCAATAGAAGCAAACTTTTCTAAAATTGCTTTTTCAAGATTTTTTCCATCTTTGCCATCCATAAAAGTTTTATATCTTTTTTTCATACCGGATAATTTAGCCATTGTCACTATCAATAAAATAAGTAAAATAAATATAACTCCCATCATGCCCAAAACCACATAACCTAAATCAATGCCAAACAGATTAAATAATTCCATTCTCTTCTCCATTTCTGCGCTGTCCTCTGTATATCACGCAATGTCTGTGTCACAGCGCAGACACAAACCTGCACAGCGGAATGCGGTCGTAACCCCGCACTTTTATCCGCTATTTTATTATAATCTTTATTCCGCTAATGCGAAAAATATCCGCATTTCAACTTATGTTCTAATTTTATTTTAAATGAGACATCATTTCATAAATTCTCTCAAATTCTTCCGGTGAATAAAATTCAATTTCTATTTTCCCTTTGCCTTTTTTCCCCTGATTAATATTTACCTTTGTACCCATAATTGTTTTCAATTTTTCCTCATAATCAGCGTAGACAATTTGAATTTGTTTCTGCTCTTTTGTAATCTCTTCTTTTTTATCAGTAGTATTACCAGATAAAATCTTTTTAACTAATTTTTCTGTTTCCCTCACGCTGAGTTTTTCATCAAAGACTTTCATTGCCGTTTCATACTGTAGCTCTCCGTCTTCAATTCCCAGCAAAGCCCTTGCATGACCGCTCTTAATTTTATCTTCTATCAGAAAATCCCTCACTCTCTCATCTAGCTTCAAAAGACGGAGTGCATTTGTTATCGCAACTCGGCTCTTTGAAACTCGTTCTGCTACTTCGTCCTGTTTTAATTGATATTCTTCAATTAACTTCTGATACGCCTCTGCTTCTTCAATCGGATTTAAGTCTTCCCTCTGGATATTTTCTATCAGGGCAATTTCCATTATTTCCTGTGCAGTATAATCTTTGATCACAACAGGTATTTCTTTCAGTCCTGCAATCTTGGCGGCGCGCCATCTTCTCTCACCGGCAATAATCTTAAAAAATCCTTCTTTTCCCTTCTGCACAATGATTGGTTCAATCAATCCATGCTGCTTAATAGATTCCGCCAGCTCTAATAAAGAATCTTCATTAAAATTTTTTCTCGGCTGATTACCATTTGGTTCAATTTTATCACCTTCTTTGATAATCTCTTTTGTAATTTCCTTTTTCTGCACTTGTTTTGATTGTGGAATCAACGTGTCCAAACCACTTCCCAATCCTCTTTTTCCTGCCATTAGTCAAATCTCCTTTCAATTACCTCATCTGCTAAACTTCGATATCCATCTGCGCCGGCCGATTTTCCATCATACATGTTAATTGGCATACCATGACTTGGCGCTTCCGCTAAACGTATATTTCTGGGAATAATTGTCTTATAAATTTTCTGCTGCAAATTTTGTTTTACATTTTCTACCACTTGCAACGAAAGACAAGTTCTCGCATCATACATTGTAAAAACAATTCCTTCAATTTCCAATTTTTCATTTAATCGGTTTTTCACTAATTCAATCGTATAAAGTAATTCACTCAGCCCCTCCAAAGCATAATATTCACATTGGATTGGTACTAAAACAGAATCCGCTGTAGTCATAGCATTTACCGTCAACGTATTCAAAGACGGAGGACAATCAATAATGACAAAATCATAATTATCTTTCACCTTGTCAACTTCCTTCTTTAGAATATATTGACTTTCCTCAACACCTATTAATTCAATTTCAGCGCCGGCAAGATTTCTTTCAGAAGGAATCACCGTTATCCCCTCACAAATAGAAGAGACCATCGCCTCCCATATAGTAATTCCCCCCATAAGAATCTGATAACTGGTTTCCGTAATTCTGGATTTATCAACGCCAAGTCCGCTTGTCGCATTTCCCTGCGGATCCATATCAACAACCAAAACCTTTTTTCCCTTCTCTGCAAGACAAGCAGCTAAATTAATCGCTGTAGTAGTCTTACCCACTCCACCCTTTTGATTAGAAATTGCAATAACTCTTCCCATATTTTCTTTCGTCCTTTCAATGTTTCACGTGAAACATACCAAAAATTAAATTTTAAATACGGCATTCTGAAACCTACGCATTATGTCAGCAGAAAATCAAGTGCGAACGTAATGAACATTTGATTTTGCCTGACATGGTAGTGACAGAATCTAACAGTGCGTCAGCACAACGCCTGTGTAACAGGCGGATTTTGGAACTACGCATCATGTTGCCTCGCAACTCCATATTTATTCACCCGACGCCGCTGAATATCCTTATGGTTCAAAATCACAAATCCAGAAATTTAAAAATCAGAGTTCCGATACTCGGAAATCGCCTTTTTTTGTACTCGATCACTTATACATTTCTATGAGATATTATTTAAAACCTTGCCACATCTGCTGTTTGTAGCAGCCTTTACTAATATTCTCATAAAATTTATGATTCAGTATGCACAAAAACAAATCTATAAAGTGATTTTCATA
>CANQCD010000220.1 GCA_947589455.1 uncultured Lachnospiraceae bacterium
CGTAACATAATCACTCCATCCATTATATAAAAAACCGCGGCTGACAACCGGCAGAGTAATCCCCATAAACAAAAGAAATACAAATGTAATATCTGCCATAAACAAAAACAGCAACTGAGAAACCACCCATTTTTTTCTCCCCATCCGGAAAATTTTATAAATAATATTGTTGTCCACGCGAGGAAAGTCTGACATAAGCACCAAAAATATAATTGGAACCAGACACAAAAGCTGTGGAGAATTGACCACACCAATAAACGGTTCCAAAATGTTGACAGGAGTTCCCATCCTTGCCGCATATTTTAGCATCTTTTCTGTCACGGCAATATAGATCAAGATAAAAACGCATGGCAGAATCAGCATCCTAGAATGAAACAGCCACCGTATATATTCTGATCTTGTCATTTTTAAGATTTTCATAATTTACCTCATTTCCATACCGTCTGCGTGATACATTTACACAATTATCTCAACGGTTTTTGACTTATCATTGTACGCTTATTTCCATACCGCCTGCGTGATACATTTATACAAAGCCATCCATATACGCTCTACCCTCCGCAATCTGTTTGATATTTCCCATACAACTGCAAACACAAAAATACTATCAGCACGACAGCAAGGATTCGCAACAGCAAAATCCCCGCTGCGGCAGGCTCTTCCAATATATATACATAAGAAGCACTGGACATATCGCCTATAATATCAAGAAGTTTTACATTTTCCTCCCAATGTTCTTCCAAAAATGAACGAACACCAACAATAGCAACATCATACAGATAAGTCATAAGGAACGGCACACAGACAATAAAATAAAAATTATCACTAAAAAAACAGATCAAAATTGCCGGTACTGAAGACATAGCTCCATAAAGAAAAATGCCTACATAATATTGCAGATAAAAAACAATATCCGCCTGTACCGTGATTGTCCTCCCATCTGGTCGGTGAAGGAATAAACCAGAAAAAGACATCAGCAATATCTGAAACAACGCTACGCCGAAAGCCAGAACCATTCCGCCCGCAACCATGCCAGCCAGCCACTTTCTGACATGATACTGCATTGCAGAGCCACACCGGAACATATAAAACCTCTTAAAGCGATTTACCTTTTCCGCATGAAAAGACAGAATACAGGGCAATGCCGCAGCCACTGGTGTAAAGAGCGCAAGATATCCATTCGGAATCCTGTTTAAAATCACCTGCATATCTAATTGCTCCCACTCCAAAGAGGAACTCCCATTTTTCATTTCTATCAGCACTTGAATTACAGATAATTCTTTTTCAGTGAAATATACAGCTGACATCATGCACAATACTATCGTTAATACAATACCCACAGGAAACCATATGCTTTTTAGCATAAATCCAAGTTCAATGCTGATTCCCCGTTTCCTTGTGCCTGAAACTATTATCCTCATAGCACATTCTCCCTTCCAAGGCGTTTATGTAGCAAAGGATGAAGAAAAACTGTAACCATCATTTGCAAAAATGATTTCCCATCTGACTCCAATGCTATCTGCAACGCTTCCCACGCAAGTCATCCATCTTCCTCATCGTAATTATGGCAATACAAAACCTCACCTGTTATCATATCTACATTAATAAACTCTCTCGCCCATTCAGAATCCTTCTGATATTCCGGCGCATCAATAATGAATGCCCACGTCGGACGTGCCTCATACGGCGTTCCCGGAGCATACACACTTTCTTCCGCAGGATTTTTCCCCTGCCATTTCAGTACATATTTAATATCAATATCTGCTATTTCATACTTCCTGGATCCGGTCATTGTTTCTTCGGCAATCTTAACCGCATCCTCTAAACTAATTAACTTGTTGTCGCTATTCGCCTCTCTTTTTATGTCATATTCCAGCTCATTATTTCTAATTGCAGAGAGTTCGCCTTCTTTCTGCATTGTGATATCCAATTTAAAATCCTCATAATTAGAATTTGAATTTTGTATAAAAAAACTAATATCATCAAATGGAACTCCTTTATAATAACGGCACACTTCAAAAAAAAGATAATCTTTCTTTTGATATCTGCACCGATATACCGTCTTTACCCTATACTCGTACAATTTTTCTATGTTCACCCACTTTGTGTTACACCAATCGTTGACAAAATCAACCGCCTTGTCAACAGAAATCTTTTTTCCATTCAGCTTGCATGTTCCTAAACTTTTTCCCCAGTCTGCATGGTAAATATGTGAAAGTTTGTTCACATATAGGGGCTGTCCGACACGCGTAAGCGAATAAAATCCATAATTGTCCATATGTCCGCTTGTGACGTCTATTCCTTCGGCTTCCTTATCCGCATTAAAGCCATAAACCGGAAGATCTACGCCACTGGCCCACTTTAAGTCAGTGTAATTCTTAATTTTATCATCCCACTTATGGTTTCCAAAAAACTGGAATGCCATCTCCTGCATCCTTTCCCTGGAAGAAAAATCTCCGCTTGCTCCCAATGACAACACCGACACATGTTCCGGCTGCTCTATCCGAATTGTATCTAAAAGCTTTAAGTTCTGATATTTCTTTTTTAAGATTTTTTCCTGATCATCTAAAATATGCTCCACACTGACATATTTTGTGTCGCCTCTTTGTACCTTTTCCGAAGTAATATAATTTTGGGACTTTTCCTTTACTGTATCTGGCGTGTTCTGACAACCAGACAGCAAAAAAGAAGAAATTAGAACCGTAGAAATAATTTTTTTAACCATGCACATAATATTTACTCCTTTCTCCGAAAAAGCAGGGACGATATGACCAAGCTCGTCCCTGCCCCCCCCACCTACTTTTTTAATTATCGAGTAACTGATCCGCTTGCTCTGGTCGTCTCATACTCCGTAGTAGACATGGAAACAACAATATTTGCAACTTTCGTAGGTTCTGCATATAAATTTGCAGTTCGATATGACGCAGTTAAAAATTGCTTCTGATCTGGATGAGCTTTACGATATGCCGCAATTACTGTCTTGTCAATATTAGAATACGATTCCATCTTCACTTCCACAACTGTTCCGCCTGCTTCCATTTTACATGTTTTACTAAACAATCCTTCTGTTGACGGTGCCCCCTTATAGTGGTACAATGACCATGTTTTCGTTTTGGCAGAAGCTACCATACTGCTGGAGCATACTAATGCCATTGCAAGAGCTACTGATAACACTTTTTTAAATTTTTTCATAATATCCATAATATCAAACCTCTATTCTGTCCTAGTGGATGTATAGCGCTGCAATTACCTGTCAACCGTAAGGTTTTCTATTCTATTAACTCCCACTTTTTGCATTATTTTTTATACCTCCTCTCTTGGGCAATGATGAGAATCTGGAATGCGTTAAACGATTGGGTTGACCAAACAACGCCAAAAGTACTAATGACAGCAAAAAACAACCTGTTTTCTGCTATTCTTAATATAGCAACAATTTCCTCCATTTCAAGAGATTGGGATAAAATCGGAATGAACAACGTGTATAAAGGAATGAACGACAATATCTTCCATAAAGCAACAAATTTCATATTCTCTTACAATTTTATTTTTTCTTCAATTACATACTATAATGAATCAATAAAGACTGTTGCATTTCTGACTTTACTTGATAAGAGCAACTGTAAGAAGAAATATAATGCCTATCCCTCTAATCCAGAATAGGCGGCGCTCGTAAAAGCAAAGTCATCATCTGGGCGAATCCACTATTGGAGCGGGTGACTGTATTTCTTGACGTATGTCACCATCAAATACTCCTCTTTACATTCTATACGCCGTATCCTGTGCGGAGTTTCAAATATTTTTTCAACCAGGAGATGGGACGGATCTGACAACATCCGCCCCTGCTCCCACCTTTTTCATTGTCAGATAATTGTTCCGCTTTTTTTCTTTGCTTCTGCGATCGCATAACGCGCTGCTGCAATTGCATCCTCCCGTGTCTGCGCTGCTGCCAGGAAACCGTTTGGATGGCAGAAACGCAGTGTCGGGATGCCGGAGAGTTCCTGAAGCTTTTCTGCCTCAGCTCCCCACCATTCTTTTGGAAATTCACAGACTAATGCATTGTCCCCCTTGTTGACAGGGATCCCCTGCACGCTGTAACCACCGCGGTTAGACGGATAGACGGTAAACTGATAGGTACTCCCGACTGCCTCGGACTTCCAGGGGGCGTATGTATCTAATACAAGGATTTCGCCGTCACATCGTTCCATCGCCTGTTCTACCAGAACCTGCGCCCGGAGAATCCCCGCCACGCTGCGGAAATGATTTTTTAA
>CANQCD010000221.1 GCA_947589455.1 uncultured Lachnospiraceae bacterium
GCTGTTATCTGTTTGAGTTTATCGATAGCTATGACACGGGGCTTTACAAGGATGCTGCTGGTAAGGATGCATACTTGGGTAAGGAAGATATCACAAAGTCTGATAAGAAAAATGATACTATAGGTTTGCTGAAAGATGGTACCCCGCTGAACGGTAAGTCTACTTCACTGAAAGGCAAGGTGCCGAAAGACAGCATTGAGATGACGTTTACTGTTTCCGGTATTGACTTTGCTGCAGATTACACTCCACAGACGATTGGAACCAAAAAGGGCAAAACCTTTACTGCAGGAAATTACAAGTACAAAGTAACAACCGCTGCAAAATCTACCGCAGGGGAAATAAAAGCGGGGAAAGTACAGGTTACAGCGCTTTCTTCCAAAGGTAAGAAAAAGACGTCTCTGTCATTGGCAAAGAGCGTTTCCAAGACAGTCAGTGGTTCAGCTGTTTCTTACAAGATTACATCAATAGGGGCAAAGGTATTTAGCAAAAATAAGAAAGTTAAGACCATTAACTTAAAGAAGGCAACGAATGTCAGCAAGCTTCCGGCAAAGGCATTTGCCAAGTCCACAAAGCTTAAGACAGTGACCTTTAACTCTAAGATGAAGCTGCCAGCAGACGCATTTAACGGATGTACTTCTCTTAACAAGCTTACGCTGAATAAGAAAATGACCAGCATTCCAAAGAATGCATTTAAGGGTTGCAAGAAGTTATCTTCTCTGAAGCTGAGCGCTAAGATCAAGAAAGCGGCAAAGAATGCATTCAAGGGCTGCAAAAAGAAGATTAAAGTGTCAGCCAAGGCTAAGATCAAAAAAGCAAGCATAAAGGCGTTGAAGAAATCCGGCTATAAGAAATTCAAATAATCTGCAGGATTTCGGGAATTAAATCAATAGCAATTACAGAGCTGCCCGCTGGTATCTGACAGGGCAGTTCTGTGATGAAGGGATAAAAGGGGCGTCGCACTGCCGGAAGGATTAATTTGTGAAAACAGATCTCCGGCAGTGTGATAGCACTTTTTATGGGATAGAAAAATGCTCGAAATGTTGCGGAGTACCAACAAGAAACACGAAGTGTTTCTTGCTAGGGCACCAGCGCAGGCGGTGCCCTTTTTCGCTTTTATAAATAGTTGAATGGAGCGGCAGAGAGAAGCTTTTTCTGTGATAGGATTGATACAGGATGGGGTATAAAGCAATCCTTGCTGTTTCAAATAATAATTAGGAGGGACTTTATGAGAAAGACAAGCAAAAAGCTGCTCAGCTTATGTCTGACAGCGGCTTTAGTAGTAACCGGCGTCAGCGGCGGTTTTGGAAGCCGGACGCAGGTTGCATCAGCTGCCGATACGGAAGAATCTACCAATGATATTACAGTTGTAGAAAATCCATTGCCATTCCGTGATTTAGACAGTAAGCAGATTGTTGAGGAAATGGGGACAGGGATTAACCTGGGCAATACCTTTGACGGACATACTAATTTAACACCGTCAGAAGTACAGTGGCAGCCAATCCGGACAACAAAGCAGTACATCAAGATGCTGCATGACGCTGGATATAATACGCTGCGCGTACCAGTCACCTGGGGGACAATGATCAATGAGGATTATTCTGTCAAGGAATCTTTTATGACTCGCGTGCAAGATGTGGTAGATTATGCGATTGAACAGGATATGTATGTTATCGTGAACATCCACCATGACGGCGCGGATAATAATTATTGGTTAAAACTGATTCAGGATGATGAGCAGGGTCTGGAAAAGGTGTATGAGAAATATGCCGGACTCTGGAACACGATTGCCAGCCGTTTTAAAAATTATGATGAGCATCTGTTATTTGCGGCGGGTAATGAGATCCATGCAACATATGATTCAAATGAGCCGGAGAAATATTTTCCTAATATTATGAAAGCAAACCAGATTTTTGTGGATACTGTCCGCAGTGCTGGAGGGAATAACGACAAACGCTGGCTGGTTGCAATGACTCATAACGCAAATATTGCTGCATTGCTTAAAAGTGAAGTATTCAAGATGCCGGAGGATTCTGCAAACCATGTGATGATTGAGGTACATGATTATGATCCGAACCTGGCACAGGGTGGTTTTAGCTTTGCAACGAATAACTGTGTATCATATAATAAGAACTTTGCTAGCCTAAAAAGCCAGTTTATTGACAATGGAATCCCTGTCGTTGTCGGTGAGTATGGTATTTCGGAACACAGCGGCAATGAGGCAGACCGTGCTTTTTATGTAGAAAGCGTTAATCTTCTCCTGAAGCAGTATGGTCTGGTTGGCTGCTACTGGGATAACGGAAGCAGAAATATGACATTTTTAGGTCAGGACGGAAGTACAGAGGAATTTAGCCTTTGGGACAGATCGGGCTGCAAGGCATGGCAGACGACAGTTACCAATGCTTTTATGAGAGGATTCTTTAAGGATTCTACGATTGACGGATTTACTTATGAGAGTATTGTAAAAGGCTCTTTGGACACCACTCCTTTAACTGGCTTTGACTTGAGCGCTTCGGAACTCAATATGAAATGCGGTGATGAGGAGACTGTGACCGTTTCTAATATTGCTCCGGCTGACAATAATAATGTGATTGTATGGAAATCTGACGATGCAATGATTGCAACGGTTTATAATGGCAAGATTCGTGCGCATGGCATCGGCTCTACAAAGATTACGGCAATGGCACAGGACGGTTCATTCCAGAAAGAGATCAATGTTACTGTTTCTGCAAACGCAGAGCCGGAAGACGAGGGGATTAAGGCGGACTTAAAAGAGATTGACGGTCTGATGGAAGGCGAAGGCATTATTTTAAATGCGGCGCTGACAGCGACAGGAAATGCGGTCAATCTTTATTACCATTCTGCTGACGACAGTGTCGCATCTGTCTCAACAACAGGCAAGGTTGTAGGAACAGGCGAGGGGAAGACCACGATTACTGTTATGGCAAATACCGGTACAAAGATTGAGATACCAGTCAGTGTAAAAGCGGCGCCGAGAAGTGATATGCTCCGTCTCGGACTTCACGTTATGTATAACGACGACGACTATTCTTATTATGAAACGATAGTCGGTGGCGTAGTGGCAAACGTGCAGGAAGCAGGTACTTACACTGTCAAGTTTGACGCAGCGACAGATTTATCAGACAGCGCAAAGGAAGCCGGCATAACAAACATGACAAAGATGACTTCCATTTATTTGAAAGACGTTGATGTTACGAATGGTACGATTGGAGAATCCATTATATCCTCTGGTAAAATAAAATATACCAGCATTAAGTTAAATGATACGGAGCTTACATTGACTAAATCAGATACCTTTGATCTGGTCAATGCTTCAGGTGTTGCAGATTCCGGCGGACCAATCAATGCATGGGAAGCAGATAAAACACTTTTGGGCGAAGGAGATATCGAGGTTACGCCAAGCAAATATTTCTCTTTCAAGGCGGAAAATCCGACTACGATTGAGATTACTTTTGAACTTTCTGACTTGAAGAAAGCGGATGGTTCCGATTTGACAAAGCCGGAACCGACTCCGGAACTGACGGTAACTTCATCGCCGGAAGCAACGACAGATCCAAGCGCAACGGCAACCGTGGATCCGAATGCAACAGCAGACCCAAATGCAACGGCAACGGTAGACCCGAACGCAACAGTAGATCCAAATGCAACAGCAACAGTAGACCCGAATGCAACAAAAACTCCGGATAATAGCACAGGAAAAGCATTGCCAAAGAAAAATGCAGTAAAAACTGTGTCCGGCGCAAAATATACTGTTACAAAATCCGCTAAAAAGAATGGAACTGTCGCTTATACTGCAGCGGCCAGCAAAAAGAAAGCAACGGTAAGTATTCCTAAGACAGTTAAAATCAATGGCTATACCTTTAAGGTAACAAGCATTGGAAAAAATGCTTTCAAAGGGAACAGCAGCTTGAAGAAGATAACAATCGGTGCAAATATTCAGACCATTGGAGCCAAGGCATTCTATGGAACCAAGAAGCTGAGCACGATTATAATTTCTTCAAAATCCATAAAGAGCATCGGTTCCAAAGCATTTGCAAGCTCAGCAGGCAAAGTAAAAGTAACCGCACCGAAGGCAAAATTGTCAAAATATAAGAAACTTTTGAAAAAAGCAGGTATAAGCAAAAAAGCGACTTATAAAAAGAAATAAGCCAGTTAGACATTCGTTTTAAGCGGATGCCAGTGGCGTTGGGAAGCAAGCAATACAAAAGATAACATCTATAAAAATAAAATCTCCCCAGAAATAGATAAATATATTTTATCCGTTTCGGGGAGATTTTGTATTTGGATAATAAGAATAGAAATATGAAATCTCGTCCCAATGAAAACGCTTTTTATATCAGAACGCAAATTCTTTCTCGCTTGCTGTAAGTTTCTATTTAGAATTTGTAACGCTGTTTGCCATATCTGCAGTCAGCGGGTTCGTGTGCCTGTATCTGTCATCGCTCTCTAAACTGTAGAAAGCCCGTCCGTTAATTGCAGGAAGCCATGTATCGTTCAAAGTCCTCTTCCGATATGCCCGCCGTAGAGGCAGCGTCCTGGACAGAAAGCTTTTTCAGATTTACAAGAGTCGCCAGAGTTTGGAGGGTTCCCTCACGTTGTCCCTCAAGCATTCCTTCACGCCGTCCCTCGAGCATTCCCTCACGTCGTCCTTCGAGCATTCCTTCACGCATTCCTTCACGTCGTCCCTCGAGCATTCCCTCACGTCGTCCTTCACGCCGTCCCTCGAGTATTCCTTCACGTCGTCCCACAAGGATGCCTTCCTCATGGCTTTCTTTTCTCATTTCAGAAATAGCAATACACATATCGACTTCTCCTTTCTCGTTTGCTGTAAGTTTCAATTTAGAGTTTGTAACGCTGTTTGCGATATCTGCAGTCAGCGGGTTCATATGCCTGTATCTGTCATCGCTCTCGACAAGTTTTTTTAATGCGTTTTTGTCCCTGCCGCATCTGATAAAGGCAGCGAGTTCCCGGAAATCGCTTTTAAATAAATTGATATCCTGCTCAGTCATGGAGATGGGCGCGAGCAGGTTGATCTTGTAATCCGGCACAAATTTGAGGATGTTTTCATCATAGATAGAAAACATGGAGTGGAGATTGAGCGGACCGTCCCAGAAGTCCTGCCCCAAATATACGACCAGCGTAACGACCGGCATTAATTTATCATCCTTATGCATTCCGGATAAAAATTCGGCACCCGATCCGGAGCGGTCATGCATTTTTCTATGCTTTTGGGCTATCTCTTTTACCTGTGAAGAGTAGCTGATCGCATCATATAGCATATCCCTGACCGGCATGGCATAATGTATTTTATTTTGATTTTCAGCAGCCAGGATCAGGAGATATGTAACCTTTGAATCATGCATTACAACAGCTTGTTTCATGATGTCCCGGTATTTCTGGACAGGGTAGGCATTCCCTTCGTCGTCATACGGGATAGCAGTTGCCGTCGTGTCCATTTCACGGAGATTATCAGGG
>CANQCD010000222.1 GCA_947589455.1 uncultured Lachnospiraceae bacterium
GGAAAGACAGCGCTCTCTTGAAATATCAGTCCGGAATAAGGCAGAGGGAGCATTACATTGAACTTATGCATTATCTTTTCGCTGAATCTGCAATGTACCCCATGCATATTTGGTTGTTTCAGTGCGTCCAAAACCCCGGAGCTTGCCATTCGAGGGTTTCTCAGTGTGCTGTCTCCTTCTTCCTTTTCCAGAATGGGCCGAAGCGGAACATATGCCATGCAAGTGTCCCGCAGACGTCCATGCTTATTCGCGCAGAGGCAAAGAGAGGATGGGCAAATCCATTTGCGCCATTCGAGTGCGCCCGCCGGGCTGCAGGCCGTCCCATGGATGTTCCTTTTGCAGCGGCCGGAGCGCAGGCCAGATCCCCGCCCTTTGGCGCGAATTTGCTAAAAAAGAATAAGTCATGCTCCGCAGCTTTTGCGGGGTGTTTGGCTGGAGAGCAACAGACGGTATGGAGCTGCTGCGCTTACAGGGCGGGTTTCTTCAGGCGGCAGTTTCATCAAAAAAGGAAATAAGGAGGTTTAAGCATGAGAAAAAGTTCAAAACGTTCGTTTAGTTTCCTTCTGGCAGCATCTTTAATCTGTACTATGCTGCCGATTGGGAATGCGGGCGCATCTGCAGCGGGCATTTCTGCAGACAAGGGCGTTGTGAAACTGTCCTATGATAAGAAAGCAGAGGACCCCGCTGAGACACAGGCGCCAGAGGGGACACCGGCGCCGACCGAGGGTACGTTCGGCGGTGAGATTGACCCTGATCTTGGCACTGTGGTAAAAGAGGATACCCACAAATGGTCTTTTGACCCGGCGACAGGGGTGCTGACAATCAGCGTCCTGCTGGCAAAGGACGGGAACATGCCGGATTATACGGCCGAAACATATACAACAGTGCCGTGGTATCCGCACCATGATAAGATCAAAAAAGTTATTTTTGAAAAAGGTATTAAAAGTGTTGGCGATTACAGCTTCTATCAGGATTATCCTGCGTTAAAGGAAGCAGACGTCAGCGCGGAGGATATCACAGAGATTGGACAGTATGCTTTTGCATCTTCTGCGTTAGAGACGGTGTCCGGACTGCAGCATATCGAGACATTTAAAGATCACGCGTTTCATGGCTGCGCATTGGGCGGCAGCCTGCAGCTGGATGCGACAGAATTAGGCGCGTACTCATTTTCTGAGACAGCGATCACAGAAGTTACGGCGACGACACTTGTAGAGGCAAATACGCAGGGTGTGTTTGCAAAGTGTACCAAGCTTGGCAAAGTCACGATGGAAAATGTGACAACGATAGGAAAGAATTTCTTTGACGGATGTTCAAGCCTTTCTTCTGTCAGTCTCCCAGAGGTTACAAGCGCAGATCAATATGCATTTCAGGAGTGTACGTCGCTTAAGACGATCAGCCTGCCTGAATTGAAAGCAACAACAAGCTATTTGTTTGCAAAATCCGGGGTAGATAATCCAGATCTGCCGAATGTAACAAGTTTCGCTATGTACAGTTTTGATAATAGCGAGGCGCTGACCAGGATCAGCCTGCCAAAAGTAACCAGCATGACTGTTAATTCATTCAGGGGATGCAGCAACCTCATGGCAATAGATGCACCAGGTTTGACGAGCATGGCTTATGGTGCACTTAATGACTGCCATGCGCTGGTATACCTGAAATTAGGTACCGGATTGAAAACCTTAACTTCGCCTTTCGTGGATCACTGTCAGTCGCTTCGAAGGATTTATTTGGCTGGCGAACTCACAACTGTCAGCAAGGGTGCGATTCCATCCGGAGTTAAGCTCTATGTGATAAATCAGGCGCAGAAGCAGAAGTGGGTTTCAGCCGGCATACCAGACGAAGATGTGATAGTTGCGGAGGATTTCAGCACGTTAAAGGCGGAGAGCTGGTTGTGGATCACACAGGAAGATTATGATATTTCCGAACCAAAATCTCCTGCTGTTGTAGAAAATGCCGCAGCGGCAAGCGGGGAGAGCCTGCAGGTGACATATAAATATTATAAATGGACAGAACAGACGTCACAGACGGACTTTGCGCTGGTGGATCCAGACAATCCGACAAAAGTGCCGACGATTCCGGGTACTTACTATGTGCAGGCGTCTACGCCGGAGGGCGAACGGTACTTTGATACGTCCAGCAACTTCGTAACATTTACGATCTATGGAGATGTGTCTGACGACGGCTGGGTTTATAATAATAAGACACATACATTTACGATCACAGACAAGAGCCTTCTGGAAACATCATATACAAAAGCAGCGGATCGTTCGTACAATCAGTATGTAAGATATATTGAGAAGGTTGCATTAAAAGATGGGATTACTCTAAATAAAGTTCCGCCATATCTTTTTAACAATATGTCGCAGGTAAAAGATATTCCGGTAGAGGACGTCCTGGAATCAGTAGGAGCTTATGCGTTTGATAACTGTAGTGTGTGGGAAAGAAAAGATCCTCTGACAATCAAAGAGATAGGAAGAAACGCATTTAACAGCTGTAAGGCATTGACTGCGCCGATTACGCTGGAGAAAGGGATCACAGCCATTCTAGACAGGACGTTTGCAAGCTGCGCGTCAACACAGATTACTCTTCCGGAAGGATTAGAGGAGTTGGGTCAGAGTGTATTTGAAAACGGTCAAATGGAATCGCTTGTTCTTCCAGATACCGTGACAAAAATAGGTGGCAGCTGTTTTTACGGTTGTGCATCATTGAAATCACTTAAACTGCCAAGCCAGCTGAAAGATCTGGGCGTCGGCGCATTTATAAACTGCAAATCGTTAGAAACCTTAGAGATTCCGGCGTCTTTAACTGAATTAAAGGCAGGCACGTTTAAGACGGCAACCGGGTTAAAGACAATCTGTATCCCGGCAACTGTTACGACGATCGCCGGGATAGCTTCAGACAGTAATGGTCTGTTTTTGGGGTGCAGCAGCCTTGAACTGGTCGTGTTTGACAAGATGGACTACACAACTGAGTCATTTGGCAAGGCCGGCAGGGAAGCCAGCTATCCGATTAATGGGAAAAATGAGAAGCGTACGGTTGACCAGACATTTAAGGGCGTACCGGATACGGCGGAAGTTGTGTGCGACGGCGCTACTTACGATCTGTTAAAGTCTTATGCGGATGACTATAACCTTAAGGCGGGTCAGGGATGGGTATCAAATAAGATCCTCCACAAACCGGATGAGTATGAGCCGAAGTATAAGGAAGTCAGAGATGCTGCAGCCGCTTTATCGGCTGATGATTTTGACAAAGATCTGTTCGCTAAGCTGCAGGAGACGATCAGTACGTCTGATGCGCTGGTGAAATCAGGAAGTACGCCATATCAAAAGGTTACGAACTACAGGAAAGGGCAGGAAGATATCCTGAATGCCGTGAGGGCGTTTTTGCTGGATACATTCAGTAAGACGCAGGGAGTTGTCGAGGGAGATTACCTCGGCGAAGACAGTACGATAGATGATGAAGATCTCTGGTATAACTATGAGGACGTCAAAGACGTTGCGGCACAGTATCTCAAGGATGGCACGGGCATTACAGTTGATATGTATGTCGAGGCAGACAAAGACCTGAAAGAGGCGCTGGCTGCATTGAAGCCATTGCCTACAGACGCTGCGGCCACTGAGCTGAAAGGGGCGTTAGAAGAGGCGAAAGCGCTGAATCAGGCGGATTATACAGAGGAAAGCTGGAAAGTGCTGCAGGACATCATCGCAGAAGCCGAGGAAGTTATCAAAAATGGAAAGCTGATCTCTGAATTTGAGGAAGTACAGAAAAAGGTTGAGGCGGCAATAGATGCGCTGGAAGAAGCTCCGGCGACAGAAGCGCCGTCTGAGGAACCAGGAACAGAGACGGCAGCTCCAGGAGATGAACCGGGAACAGACCAGACAGCAGCTCCGACGGATAATCCGGGGACAGAGCAGACAGCGACTCCAACGGATAATCCGGGGACAGAGCAGACAACAGCTCCGACCGACAATCCGGGGACAGAGCAGACAACAGCTCCAACGGATAATCCGGGGACAGAGCAGACGGCAGCTCCGACAGATAATCCGGGGGCAGAGCAGACAGCGGCTCCGACGGATAATCCGGGAACAAGCCAGACAGCGGCTCCGACGGATAATCCGGGAACAAGT
>CANQCD010000223.1 GCA_947589455.1 uncultured Lachnospiraceae bacterium
ACTTGTTCCCGGATTATCCGTCGGAGCCGCTGTCTGGCTTGTTCCCGGATTATCCGTCGGAGCCGCTGTCTGCTCTGTCCCCGGATTATCCGTCGGAGCCGCTGTCTGCTCTGTCCCCGGATTATCTGTTGGAGCTGCTGTCTGCTCTGTTCCTGGATTGTCTGTCGGCGCTGTTGTCTGCTCTGTCCCCGGATTATCTGTTGGAGCTGCTGTCTGCTCTGTCCCCGGATTATCCGTCGGCGCTGCTGTCTGCTCTGTTCCCGGTTCATCTCCTGGCGCTGTCGTCTCTGTTCCTGGTTCCTCAGACGGCGTTTCTGTTGCCGGAGCCTCTGTTGCCGGAGCTTCTTCCAGCGCTTCTATTGCAGCTTCTACCATCTTCTGCGCTTCCTCAAATTCAGAGATCAGCTTTCCATTTTTGATAACTTCCTCGGCTGCGGCGATCTGCTCCTGCAGCACCTTCCAGCTTTCCTCTGTATAATCCGCCTGATTCAGCGCTTTCGCCTCATCTAACGCCCCTTTCAGTTCAGCGGCTACAGCGTCTGTAGGCAGCGGCTTCAATGCAGCCAGCGCCTCTTTCAGCTGTTGATCCGCCTCGACATACACATCGACCGTAATACCTGTAGAGTCTGTCAGGCAGCTCTCTGCATTATCTCTGGCATCTTCATACGCATACCAGATATCTTCGGCGTCTCCGTCGCTGTCATCACCAAGGTAATCACCCTCGACAACTCCCTGTGTCTTGCTGAACGTATCCAGCAGGAATGCTCTTACGCCGTTCAGGATATCTTCCTGCCCTTTTCTGTAGTTCATCAGTTTATCGTACGGCGTAGCGTCTCCATTTACTTTCTCATCAGATGTTTTGATCGTCTCCTGCAATGCATCGAACAGATCTTTGTCAAAGTCCTCAGCTGATAGAGCAGCCGCAGCATTCCTTACCTCATCATATGCCGCTTTATACTCCGCCGGCTTGTGGAGGATCTTATTGGATACCCATCCCGCATTTGCCGCAAGATTATAATCATCCGCATAGGACTTTAACAGGTCGTAAGTATCGCCATCGCATACAACCTCCAGCGTGCTCGGGCACTCCTTAAACGTCTGGTCAACCGTACGCTTCTGATTCTTTTGCCCACCAATCGTATAGCTTTTTTCCTGGCCACATTTGCCAAATATTGCTTCCGGTGTCGGCTCTACGCTTGGCGATGGCTCTGCCGCATAGTCCTCCCTGTCAAATACGACCAGCTCAAGGTTAGAACATTTTTGGAACAGACCCTGGTTATCGCTTTTCGTTCCCTCGATGATCTTGACTGACTCTGGTACATGGACTGTCTTTAATCCCGTTGCACTATTAAACGTCTGTTTCTTTAATTTAGTAAGTGAATCCGGAATTTCTATCGTCTCTACTGACTTTGCCTGATAAAACATGCTGCTTCCAAAATCCGTCAGGCTTGCCGGAAGCTTGATTGTCTTGGTCTCTAAACTATTCATGCCATAAAAACATCTGTCCCCGATTGTCGTAACCCCATCCGGGATTGTCAGAGATTTTAAATGAGCGTTACTAAACGCCAGGTTTTCAATCTTCCTTAAACTTTCTGGCAGTTTGACCTCCGCTCCGCCGTACGATGCAAACGCCTGGCTCGGAAGGGTGTCCACTCCCTCGGCAACCGTGACCGTTCCTGTCAGTTTCCCACAGCTTGCGAATGTACTTGCACCGATTGTCTTTACTGTCAGAGGCTTCTCTCTTACCCACGAAGAACAACCGCTAAATGCACTAGCTCCCGCCTGCTCCAGCGTATCTTCGATTGGGATATCCGTTACCTTTGACATACTTTCAAAGAGATGCGGAGGAACTTTATTTAATTTGATCCCTTCGCCCAATTCAATTTTCTCTATGCTGGACGCATACTGATTGTACGGACGATCACTTGCATAGTTATATGACGTCTCCAGAAGACTCTTATCCGTGATCGTGAAAATGTGCGACTTGTTATTGTATTTCCAGCCTTCCCCTTTGGTATCGCCATATACGGTAAACACACCGAAATTGCTGGTCGTATCAAAATAACCGTCGCTTTCCGGAAGGCTTGCCTGCACATAATATTGTCCCGGATCTGTCGGCTGCTTTGTAGGATCGTCTGGAGTCAGCAGAGTATAGGTATACACCTGCTGTTGTACCGTCTGCTTATAATATTTGTATGTCAGCGCACCAGGTGTTGTTGCAGCCGCCGCATCATTCGCCGTAACCTCAGGGTTCTTTGGATCCGTGTTGTCATAATCTACCGCTGAGATCCTCAGCTTGTTTTCCTTTTTCAATGTTCCAAAGTCTTCTTCAACTTTTACCTGCTCTTCCGGCATACCTGCAGACGTCCATTTACTTTTTGCAGATGCATCCTTAACATAGACTGTAACATTTTTGTTTTCTTTGATATTAGCCGCGGCAAGTGTCATGTCTGATAAATCACCCTTGACATAGAGCCTCTTGAACGACTGGCAGTCTTTCAGAAAGTTGCCCGTTATGCTGGTTACATTTTCTCCAATCTCAAAATATACCAATGCGGACAAATTTGTTGGCAAACCGGATAACGACGTTACCTGTGGAAAATCGATCTCCATCAAATTACCGCAGTTCCTGAGCAATTCCCCGCGGATTTCCGTTGTTTTCGGCAGGGATATTTTTGTCAGAGACATATCGTTATCAAAAGCATAGGCTTTCGCTGTTTCCACCTTAGGAAGATATGGATCATTCACGGATGTGCCTGAGAATGTGCTACCTTCTAACGTTGTTAATTCAGGCAGACTGATCGTCTGTAACGCCTTGTCGTTCTGAAATGTTCCCTCACCAGTTGTTTTCAGCTGTGGCAGGTTTACCTGATTTAATGCGGTACAGCCAGTAAAAACACGGGCGCCCGCCAAACTCGTCAACGCCTCCATATCTACTGACGTCAGATTGACACAACCTTGAAAAATGGTTCCGCCACTCGGTTCTTGAACGACTGGCGCCTTGACGCTCGTAATCTTGGTTCCATAAAATGCACTGCTTCCTAATTCAGTGGCAGCTGTCAGCTGCAGATCGCCAGCCAGTGCAGAATTATAAAACGCAGACGCACCGAATGTCTCAATGTGTTCCAGCCCGGCGACAGTCTCTACCGCAGATGCATTAAACGCAGACGCACCAATCTCGATCACGCTCTCTGCTTTGGCGTCCACCTCTTTTAATGCAGGATATTTATAGAATGTATAATCTCCGATGCTGGTAACACCGTCCTGCAGTACCACCTTTGTAACTTTGTCATAATACGGATACCACGGCACAGATGTATATGTGGCGGACGTATAATCCGGCATATCCCCTGACTGCCCCAGCAGGACGCTGATTGTCAGCACCCCGGTTGTCGGGTCAAAAGACCACTTGTGGCTATCTGGTTTTTCTTCGACGCCTGTCAGCGCATTTTTCTGGCCGCCGAACGTACCCTCGGCCGGCGCCTGCGTACTCTCTGGCGCTTGCGATGCAGCCTCATCTGCTTTCTTATCCTGAGACAGCTTCACAACGCCTCTGTCTGCAGAAGTGCCCGCTGCAGATGCGCCCGCGCTTCCAACCGGCAGCATAGTACAAATCAATGCTCCCGCCAGAAGGAAACTAAGCGAACGTTTTGAACTTTTTCTCATGCTTAAACCTCCTTATTTCCTTTTTGATGAAACTGCCGCCTGAAATGCCCCGCCCTGTATGCGCAACAGTTTCATACCGTCTGTTTCTTTCCAGTCAAACACCCCGCAAACCGCGGAGCATGACTTTGCCTCTTTTTAACAAATTCGCGCTAAAGGGCGGGGTATTTTTGCGCTCCGTTCCGGCCGCTGCAAAAGGAACATCCATGGGACGGCCTGCAGCCCGGCGGGCGCACTCGAATGGCGCAAATGGATTTGCCCCATCCTCTCTTTGCCTCCGCGCGAATAAACACGGACGTTAGCGGGACACTGCCTGGCATTGTTCCGCTCCTGCCCGGTTCTGGAAAAGGAAGAAGGAGACAGCACACTGAAAAAACCTCGAATGGCAAGCTCCGGGTTTTGGACGCAC
>CANQCD010000224.1 GCA_947589455.1 uncultured Lachnospiraceae bacterium
CGGCGGCGCTGTCTTCGCCACTTTCGCTGTTTCCTGCAAGAAGCAGCGCCATACATGCAATCAGCAAATAGATTCCTCTTTTTATACTCCGTCCCATCGTATTCCCTCCTATTATTGTCAGCTATGATGAACCATCCGTGAAACAATCAACATAATAATTTCCCATCACAGTCTGTATAAGAACTGCGGGCAGGCACCGTTCGCCCGCCCACATCAATTTTATGCAGACTGTACAATAGTTATAGGAAAAAACATTTTTTAACTATCCAGTTAAATATATAATAAATATAACAGCGAAATATACTCGTGTCAAGAGTTTCCCTTACGTGTGCGGCATATTGTGCGGCATGTAACTGTAAATTTTTACAAACTTTTTACATTTTTTATTCGACTGGTAAATCATCGTTTAGTCACCGAACATATATTCCATTCGTACTGTTGGATTGTTTTTGCGGAAATCCATTTGAAGAAGTACATAATGTCCGTTTTCGTTATGTTTCATCTGGTTCAGATAGTAAAAACCATTGAGAATTATTTTTTTGTTCAGGCGGAATGTTCGATCATCTTTTTTTCGCAACAGCAAATAAATACTCTCTCCTCGAGACACATTCATACGCTGTTCTGTAAAATCCCTCCAATTAATCCCATCATAACTAAACTGTACATTACTGAAATTCTCTTTGGCTCGGTAAACGACCTCAATACCAGGCCTCTCTCTGGAAAATAAATATTTATCAATCTGAAAATCATAATTTCCCTTGTTGCTGGTGATTTTAATAATATGGCTACTCTGTTTCCCGCTTGAATTTCCAGCGATAAGATATTTTGCATCAGTAAACGTCCCAACGCCAATCTTCCCACCCATCTTTTTATACGGCCTTACCTTATAATAATACGAGGCAAGCGGCTTAACATTTTTATCTTTATATGTCACATGACTTTTCCCCTCATATCCTTTTGCAGTCTTTACTACAGCAATCCTCTTCATTTTCTTCTCTGTTTTGCCACGATATATCTCAAAGCCGTCATGTTTCATGGGATAACCGTACTGCGTAAACGCAATCTTTATATACCGGGGAGTCGTATCAATTCCTGGGTCGTCAACATTACTTTCATCTCTATACCAGTTTCCCATGCCGGGACCGACAGGAACGGTAATAGCATCCGTTGTTAATAATTTCACAGCGCCACCTTTTGTTTCTTTTACGCATTCAATTGTATACACATACCTTTTTCCGAAAACTGCTTTTTTGTCAGTATAAGAAGTTTTATTTTTCGGCAGCCTTGCCAATAATGTCTTTCTTTTCTCATTATAACAGCGGCGATACAAAAGATAACAGGAAATCGAAACGATATGGTTCCAATATAATTTTACACAGGATTCCCGGACACTTGCATCTATGCCGACATGATGTTTGTCAAATCCCTTTCCGGCAGACATCTCCCTTTTTGTTCGCAGTCCTTTTTCCGCACGGTCTCCTATTTCTGCAGTCTCAGATGGCGTCACACTGTCCGCTCTTCCCTCCGGAATGTATCCGGAAGGAATACATAGATTTATGACCATGCAAAACAACAACACTGCCAGCAGTCTTTTTCTCATAACAATCCCTCCTCTACACTGAATCAACGCAAGACCAACTGTTGCCAGTATATCTTATCTTCGCCTCTAATGCAATATCAATTCTTATATTTTAATAAAAAACAAAAAACGGAACTTTCGGTAGTATATTTACTAACTATCGCTTGTGGTGTGATGATAAAAAATTATGTATTTTTATGTTGTAACATATTTTACAGCACCCAATAAAGGAGGAAATGTATGGGAACAATTACATTAACTGCAGTAACTTCTACAAAAGGTAAAAATCCACCTAAGGATTCAAATCTAAAGAAGTATACTTCAACACAAGGATATGCCATTAAGAGCAACGGAAAACATATTGTCGCAATAAGGAACGACAATACTAATGAAACTGCATTAATAAAACTTAATGGTAATGTCAGAGAAGAGATGAAGCTGGGGAAAAAACTGGGACACGCAAATGATTGTACATGTCATGACGGCCACGTATTCGTAGCACAGGGAGGAGGTGATACAAAATCTTGCGATATAAAAGAATTTGACGAAACCTTACAGCACGTTGCAACTTATCAATATGTGGAAAAAAATTCCAAAACAAAATTGGAAAATATAACAAGTATCGCCCACGTAAAACAGAACTATTTTATTGTAGGCGAAGGGCGTAATTACGTTGTCGCTAGATTAAACAAATCCGCAAAAACATTGGACGGATGCTCGGCATTCGAATTGAAAAAAAGTGATGTAGACGGATTAAGAAAGTCAGATTCAATTAGCAAGAGATCTCCACAAGGAATCTGCTATGCAGATGGAAAGTTATATAAAGCATATTCCTATACGGTAAATTCAAAAATAACAAGAAATGACATTGCATGTTTTGACTTGCCATCTTCATCCCCTTCCTTCAGCGGTACGGCGACATTATTGCGAAAGTACACATGTGATAAAACAGATAAATCCCTGTTTGAGATTGAATCTATAGATTCTCCTGACGGTGGCAATACGTTTTATATCGCCTCCAACGAAAGCAGCGGCGATATGATATACAAGGCAACGCTAAGAAACTAGGCGAATCAGTGTATTCAAACAGAATATCCGATCAATATAATAAAATGCAAAACAGCCGGTTTTGTACAAAAAATATTCAGGTCATTTAAGACCTGAATATTTTTTATTCGACTGGTAAATCATCGTTTAGCCAATATAATGATACTGCATTTTCGCCGTTGGATTATTTTTTCGGAAATCCATTTGAAGAAGTACATAGTCCTTTCCTGTGGTATGCCCCCGCTGATTCAGATAATAATAACCATTGATAGTTATTTTCTTATTCAGGCGGAACGTTTGATCATCTTTTTTTCGCAACAGCAAATAAATACTCTCTCCCCGGGACACGTTCATACTCTGTTTTGTAAAATCTTTCCAATTAATCCCATCATAACTAAACTGTACGTTTCTAAAATTTCCTCTGGTTTCAGAGTCATCGTCAGAGTACTCCTCTGGTTGATATACGGAAAATAAATATTTATCAATCTGAAAATCATAATTTCCCTTGTTGCTGGTGATTTTAATAATATGGCTACTCTGTTTCCCGCTTGAATTTCCAGCGATAAGATATTTTGCATCAGTAAACGTCCCAACGCCAATCTTCCCACCCATCTTTTTATACGGCCTTACCTTATAATAATACGAGGCAAGCGGCTTAACATTTTTATCTTTATATGTCACATGACTTTTCCCCTCATATCCTTTTGCAGTCTTTACTACAGCAATCCTCTTCATTTTCTTCTCTGTTTTGCCACGATATATCTCAAAGCCGTCATGTTTCATGGGATAACCGTACTGCGTAAACGCAATCTTTATATACCGGGGAGTCGTATCAATTCCTGGGTCGTCAACATTACTTTCATCTCTATACCAGTTTCCCATGCCGGGACCGACAGGAACGGTAATAGCATCCGTTGTTAATAATTTCACAGCGCCACCTTTTGTTTCTTTTACGCATTCAATTGTATACACATACCTTTTTCCGAAAACTGCTTTTTTGTCAGTATAAGAAGTTTTATTTTTCGGCAGCCTTGCCAATAATGTCTTTCTTTTCTCATTATAACAGCGGCGATACAAAAGATAACAGGAAATCGAAACGATATGGTTCCAATATAATTTTACACAGGATTCCCGGACACTTGCATCTATGCCGACATGATGTTTGTCAAATCCCTTTCCGGCAGACATCTCCCTTTTTGTTCGCAGTCCTTTTTCCGCACGGTCTCCTATTTCTGCAGTCTCAGATGGCGTCACACTGTCCGCTCTTCCCTCCGGAATGTATCCGGAAGGAATACATAGATTTATGACCATGCAAAACAACAACACTGCCAGCAGTCTTTTTCTCATAACAATCCCTCCTCTACACTGAATCAACGCAAGACCAACTGTTGCCAGTATATCGTATCTTCGCCTCTAATACAATATCACTTCTTTTTGAGTTTCCCCATTTTTTCTGAAAGACAGTTGTAATCTAAAATAATAAATGCAAAAACACTTCTTAAATGTTAT
>CANQCD010000225.1 GCA_947589455.1 uncultured Lachnospiraceae bacterium
ATAAATCCCTTTTCATTTCATACCCTAATCTGTTATAATTAATCATGCAAAAACACTCCTTTGTTTTATTATTTTGTGGATAACATTTAAGAAGTGTTTTTGCATTTCTTATTTTAGATTACAACTGTCTTTCAGAAAAAATGGGAAAACTCAAAAAAATAGCCCGCCGCCGCAAACAGATAACTTCTCTATGATATGACTCCTGCAGTTTTTTCATTTTCGGGAAAAAACGATGCGAAATAGCGAATTATTACATCAAATGGACTAAAAGTTACATGGGCGGTTTTTAGGGAAAATACTGTGATATAATGTTTTACGGTACATTTTAATGCATAAAAGACAAGGAGGAATTGCAATGAAAAAAAGGATATTGAGCATAGCGCTGGCGTTTGCGCTGGTGGCGGGATCGGTTTCCCTTCCGCCGTCGGGCACGCCGCATACGGTGCAGGCGGCAGAGGAAACCGATCGGAACAATTTTGATTACGCAGACGGTAAGATTACAGGATATAAGGGAACTGCGGATATCGTCGATCTGACTACTATTTTCGGAGAAGAAGTGACGGAAATTGCCGAGGCGGCGTTTGCAGGAAACGAGCGTCTGACGAAAATAGTTATTCCCAAGTCGGTTACGGCGATTCACTTAAACGCTTTCCATAGCTGCAGCGCTCTGACGACGGTCGAGTTTGAGGAGGGCAGCCAGCTAACGACGATTGCCGCCGGGGCGTTTGCGGAGACAAAGTTAAAATCAATCCATATCCCGGGCACGGTGGTGGCGCTGGGAGCGAACGAAAAGAAAACAGAGAAATCAACAGATAAATCAATCGGACACTCTTCCCATAACTGTGGCACATTTCATAAATGTGAAAATTTAGCTGAAGTCATTTTTGAGGAAGGAACCGAGCAGTTGACGTTATCTGCAGAGGAAAATAACTTCGATACAGGCGGGGACTTTTCTGAATGCAGTCAGTTATCATCGATCGCTTTTCCAGATCGTGTCAAGTCAATCCCGCCAGCCGAGTGCTATAAGGCGTCCAGTCTGTCCTTTGTGGAGTTTCCGGATGGGCTGACAGAAATAGGCGAAAAAGCTTTTTATCAGACGAAGCTTGCGAAGATCACAGTAAGCGGCAAGTCGGAGGATGGCGTTACCTTCCCATCTTCATTGGAAACAATCGGGGACAAAGCTTTTTATCAAACGGCGATTGGCGGAACGATTACATTTCCAGAATCGGTGGATGCCATTGGCGCGAGTGCATTTAGCTTTACGAATGTGATAGACGTTACATTTTCCGCTCCCAATATATCGTTGAAAAATAGTTGCTTTTATGGTTGTAACGCATTGCTTGCCGCAAGATTTCTGGGAGAGGCTTCGTTTAGCAATGTTGACGTCTTTCCACGAAACACCAGTGGCAGCAGCAATAAAAACTGTATTATTTATGCGTATCAGGACAAAGGAAACACTATCCGAAGTACATGTGATGCCAATCAATGGAAATTCAATTATTCGGCTAAAAGCATAGAGATCACCAGCGAACCGAGCACGACAAAATATACCTATGGCGACAATCTGGATTCAACGGGGATGGAGCTTTTAGTCAAGGCGTTGAAATCCGATGGGACGACGGAGGACGTGGAGATCAAAGGGGTCGATCTGGGATCGTGCCAGTTCTCTGGATATCAGCCGGAAGTGGCCGGACCGCAGGAAGTTACGGTTACTTATGGAGGGAAAACAGATACCTTTACCGTAGCGGTGCGGTACGATTTAAGCAAGCTCAGTTCTAGTGAAGTGAAAGAGACATATGCTTATACAGGGGATCCGATCGTGCCAAAGCCAGAAGACCTGAAAGTGGTATACAAGGGCAAGACGGTTCCGACTGACTGTTATGAAGTGACGGCGAGCAACAATGTGGATGCAGGCTACGCTAATTATACGATCAGCGCATCAAAGGAAGATTGGGCTGTCTATAAATATACAGGGGGAAGTTTTCAGATTGAACCGAGAGATTTATCGGATGAGAATGTTTCTGTGACGATGGATCCGGAATCCCTGGACTATACCGGAGGCGAGTGCAAGCCGAAGGTCAGCGTGTCTTATACGAACCCGAACGGCAGAACGCTGACGCTGACAGAGGGTACGGATTATGATATGTCATATTCGAGTGATCTGATAAACGCCGGGGAAGTGACAGTCTCTTTGAGCGGAAAGGGAAATTATACCGGGTATAAAAGAGCGACATATCGGATCAATGCGCTGGACATCTCTGCAGAGAACTCTGGCGTTGAGATTAGCGCGATCAAGGATCAGACCTATACGGGGAGCGCGCTTACACCGAGCCTGGAGATCGTCCATCACAAGAGTAGCGGCGAAGACTATCGTCTGCAAAAAGGAACGGATTATGATACGATTTATTCAAATAATACAAAGATCGGCGAGGCTACAGTAAAAGTAGTCGGAAAGGGCAACTATACAGGCGAGCTCACGGCGTCTTTCCAGATCCAGCCGATTGATATCGGTTCGGACGTTCTGACGCTTCCGGAGTGGGAAGACCAGGATTATACCGGAGAGGCGATCAAACCGAGCGTTGCGATCTACTGGAAGACCAGCGGAGAACGCCTTGTCGAAGACGAGGATTATACATACAGCTTCAGCGGCAGCGCCGTTGATGAAGACGGAAAAATAACCGGCTGGGGAACTGTGCAGGTAAAAATAGAAGGAAAAGGCATTTTCGGCGGCACGGTGACACGGGAATTTCATGTGATCGGCAATCTGGAGGAAGCCAAAATCGAAGAGATTCCGTCCCAGATGTATACAGGAGAGAAGATTTGTCCAGAGCTGATCGTGACTTACCACGGTCATGCGCTCGAAGAGGGAAAAGACTATATCGCGAAGTATTATCAAAATATCGAGGAAGGCACGGCGGAGGTACGTGTGGAAGGAACCGGCGTTTTCCAGGGGAATCAGACGCTGTATTTCACAATCTACAACCCCGGCTCAATCGAACACGCAACGATTGAGGAAATACCGAATCAGAACTTTACAGGAGCGGCGATCGAGCCGGAAGTAAAGGTTTCCTTTACGGATACTGGTATTGTCCTGAAAGCCGGCGAAGATTATGAAGTGACATATCAGGATAACCGGAATGCGGGAACGGCGACCGTGATTGTGACCGGCATAGGCGAATATATGGGAACACAGAGAGCGGCGTTCCGAATCCTTCCAGCCGGACTGACCGGAGCAAAGATCGACGCCATCGCAGATTTGACCGAGACCGGCGGCGCGCTGACCCCGGAGGTAACTGTGACAGCCGCTGACGGCACGGTGTTGGTAAAAGAAGCGGACTATACAGTTTCTTATATTAATAATGTCAGTCCGGGAACGGCGACTGTGACGGTAACAGGCAAAGGAAATTATACTGGAACACTGACCGCGACGTTTACTATCCTGGCAAAAGCGCCGGATCAGACGCAGCAAAATACACAGCCGACGACCTCTCCGAATGGAACGGACATAAACCAGAACAACAGTACAGAGAAAGACGACGACGCAGACAAGGACGACGACGAGAAGAAGGACAACAATTCTGTGAAAAAACAGAAAATCACCGTCCGGACTCTCACGCAGAAGATCAAAGCGGTAAAGGTTAGGAAAAAAACGATGACGTTTACTATAAAAGCGTCAGCAAAAGGAAAACTTACGTACAAAAAGGTATCCGGAAATAAGAAACTGACGGTTTCTAAGACAGGTAAAGTCAAGGTGAAAAAGAAAACCGGAAGAGGTACGTATAAAATCAAAGTAAAGATTACCGCTGCCGCAAAAGGAAATTATGCGAAAACGTCCGTGATCAAAACGATCAAAGTCGTAATATCGTAAAAGGAAAATCCGCGTTCGGATGCGAGAAAAGCGGCGAAGGTAAGACGGTTAAAGCTGCGATATCGTAAAAACGAACCGGCAAAAGCTGCGGGAACTGCTGACCTGTAAAAGACAGGGGCGGTTCCCGCAGTTTTTTTTAGAATCTTATAGAATTTTAGAGTAGATCTGTGGTATAATATCCGCGAAAGCAATAAGCCGTGCGGCGAGGGCGGATGACAAAACGGCTGCTTGCAGACGGATTTGCCAGACGACAT
>CANQCD010000226.1 GCA_947589455.1 uncultured Lachnospiraceae bacterium
TCTTTGGATGAGAATAAGATTGACTATACAGATTGTATGGATTGATTTGTTGGTTAGAGTAAATTTTTTATAAAAATATTTTATAAGAGAAAATCCCCGCCCATATGCCTGGTCTGGCCTATGGGCGGGGATTTATGTTTCGTTAAGGGTTAATATCTTATGTCTTATTCTTTTACAACAGTGGCATTTGGCGCACCCCATGGGGCGCCGGTGGTAGCGCCGCTGTAGATAATCTTAGTCAGGTTGGTGCAGCCCGAGAATGCGTCCATTGCAATGTAATAGACGCTGTTCGGGATAGTGATTTCTGTCAGAGAAGAACAGCCCGAGAATGCGTTATAATAAATGTAAGAGACACTGTCCGGGATGTTGATTTCTGTCAGAGAAGAACAGCCCTGGAATGCGCGCGAGCCAATGGAAGAGACACTGTCTGGGATGCGTGTGTTTTTGCATCCGACTATCAAAGCATTTGCCATTTTTTCGATAATAGCATTGCAGTTATCTCTGCTGTCGTATACTGTGTTACCGCTGTTCACTTTGATTTCAGATAAGGAAGAACAGCCCTGGAATGCGCACAAGCCAATGGAAGAGACACTGTCTGGGATGTTGATTTTTGTTAGAGAAGAACAGCCCTCGAATGCGCCACTTCCAATGGAAGAGACACTGTCCGGGATATTGATTTCTGTCAGAGAAGAACAGCCAGAGAATGCACAATATTCAATGGAAGAGACACTGTTCGGGATGGTGATTTCTGTCAGAGAAGAACAGCCCGAGAATGCACAATATTCAATGGAAGAGACACTGTCTGGGATGTTAATTTCTGTCAGAGAAGAACAGCCCCCGAATGCGCCATCTCCAATGGAAGAAACACTATCCGGGATGGTGATTTTTGTCAAAGAAGAACAGTTATCAAATGCACACACTCCAATGGAAGAGACACTGTCCGGGATGGTGATTTTTGTCAAAGAAGAACAGTTATCAAATGCGTACCAACCAATGGAAGAGACACTGTCCGGAATGTTGATTTCTGTCAGCGAAGAACAGTTCTGGAATGCGTAATCTCTAATGTAAGAGACGCTACCTGGGATGTTGATTTTTGCCAGTGAAGAACATCCAGAGAATGCTCCATAACCAATGGAAGAGACACTGTCCGGGATGCGTGTGTTTTTGCATCCAGCTATCAAAGTATTTGTCTCTTTTTTAATAATAGCATTGCAGTTATCTCTGCTGTCGTATACTGTGTTACCGCTGGTTACTTTGATTTCAGATAAGGAAGAGCAGCCCTGGAATGCGAGATTTTCAATGGAAGAGACACTGTCTGGGATGTTGATTTTTGTTAGAGAAGAACAGCCACAGAATGCGTTAAATCCAATGGAAGAGACACTGTCCGGGATATAGATTTCTGTCAGCGAAGAACAGTTATCAAATGCGTACCGACCAATGGAAGAGACACTGTCTGGGATGCGTGTGTTTTTGCATCCAACTATCAAAGTATTTGTCTCTTTTTCGATAATAGCATTGCAGTTATCTCTGCTGTCGTATACTGTGCTACCGCTGGTTACTTTGATTTCAGATAAGGAAGAGCAACCATCGAATGCGTACTCACCAATGGAAGAGACACTGTCTGGGATAGTAATCGAAGTTAGTGCAGAACAATCCGCAAATGTGTACTCACCAATGTATGAGACACCATCATCCACGATTATGTGAACATATTTATCTATTATTTCCTCGTCTGTTTCAGAATCATAATGTGAATATTTTTCTATCTGACTTTTTACTTCTTTAGCATTTTCTTCATTGTAATGCAGGGTCACGACTTCCTTTTTCTCCGGCATTGCAGAGGTTTCCGGCATATGGGATGATGCCGCTATCGGAATGATGGTTTCTTTTGGCGTCTGTGTTGGCGCTGGCGTCCCGGATGAAGGATTTGAGGCTTTCGGTGCATGAGATGAGATGGCGGTTTCAGCCGGTGTCTGTGCCGGAACGGCGCTGTTTTCTGGCGTATGAGCCGGTGTGACGGTTGGAATTATAGTTTCAGTCGGCGCCTGTGTCGGGATAGCGCTGCTTCCCGGCAGATTCGTTGGCGCCTGTGTCGGAACGGCGCTGACTCCCGGCGTATGAGCCGGTGTGACGGTTGGAGTGATAGTTCCAGCCGGTGTCTGTGTTACTTTAGACGTCTTATTTGTTTTCTTTTTCGCTGTTACAGTTACTTTGCATTGAAATTTCTTTTTTCCGGCTTTGGCAGTGATTGTTGCCTTGCCTGCCTTTTTTGCTGTTACTATGCCTTTTTTTGAGACAGACGCCACTTTTTTCTTACTTGATTTCCAGGTAATCTTCTGGCCTTTTTTGGCATTTTTTACCTTGAGTTTTTTGGACTGACCTACCTTTAATGTCAGTTTTTTCTGGCTGATGGATTGTGTTCTGGAGGCTTCTGCCTGGGTATCCGGCAGGACGCTGCCAGAACACAGAAGGGATGCCGATAGTAAAATAGCGAGATTCTTTTTTGTTTTTCGTTTCATAAGGTTTACCTTCTTTCTTTTAAGTTGTATGATAATATTTAGTTTCTGCATAGACTGAATGGTACGCAGGTTGTGCAGATGCCATGAAAATCTATGCAAATGCCGATAAATACGGCGTTTCTATAAAAGTTTAACGCAGAAAATCATTTTGTACAACGTTATATATTACAAATGCATGACATATGTTCTTGCATATAGCTATAAGCAAGTTTATGACGCGGTATGACAGAACCATTATTTCGCGTGTAACGCCCTGTTTTCCGTGGTTTTAGCATATTACGGCAGGAAGGGCAGATTTTTTTTAGAAAAACCGTTTTTTCGAGAGAAAGAACAAAAAAATACAATTTTTTAACTGTTTCTTTAATAAAATACCTATTGACATAACTGAAAACATATGTTATAAATTAGTAATCAGTATTTTCTAATCTCTTTTTATTTAAAAGATGTGTCGGAAACTTCTGAAAAAATCGGAAAAACCGAAAGGGATTTCGTTAGGGATCCCTTATCAAAAAACACCACAATCAACGGTTTCATGCAATTAATAATTGCATACAATTAGCAATTGCAAAAAGGAACGAAGCCCGGTATAATGGAAAAGAAGACAACGTGTGGGAGAGACCTTGTCAGATTTTCCCTTTTGGATACCGGCTTCGCGGAGGACAAAGGGGGAAATAAAAATGATAGAGAAGATTAATTTTTCAGAGATTGGCTTTACAAATGATTTTATGTTTTGCAGTGTGCTGGAAGATCCCAGTCTCTGCAAGGAGTTTTTGGAACGCGTGCTTGCGATTAAGATCGCAGAACTTCGTTTCAGCGAGAAGCAGAAGACATTCAAAAACCGAATGGTTTCCAAAGGGATCCGGCTGGACGTTTATGTAGAGGACGTAGAAGGAAATGTATATAATATTGAGATGCAGGTGATCATATCGCCCGACCTGGGGCTGCGGAGCAGATACTACCACAGTACAATGGATTCTTACCAGCTAAGGCAGGGAGTCAAATACAGCGAGTTAAAGAA
>CANQCD010000227.1 GCA_947589455.1 uncultured Lachnospiraceae bacterium
CGATACCGCACCACAGCCGCCTCAACCTTCCGCAGCCGAAATCCTTCCGTTAGTCGATTCCACTAGCCGAAAAAAATCATTTGACTTTGGCGCCCTTCACTTTACTCCAGCTTCCATAATGCTTCTTTCCATCCGCCACCTTATATGCGCGGACCTTCACAAAATACTTCTTCTTACTCTTCAGCTTTCCGACCGTCGCCTTCACCGTCTTCGCTTTCTTCACCGTCACAGACTTCTTACCCTTTGTAACCTTCTTATTCGTTCCAGCCACAATCTGATAGCCTGTTACTCCAGAAACTGCCTTCCACTGAACAGTGATCGTCCTTTTCTTCTTCGACGACACCTTCTTTAGCGTCACCTTTTTCACAGTAATCTTCTTTGTCTTAGACTTTCCGCTGTCCTTTCCCACGGTATCCGGTTTATCACTGCTTTCCGGCGGTGTTGTTCCTTCCGGTGCGGCCGTCTGGCCTCCGTCCGGCGGCGTTGTCGCGCTCGGTGCGGCTGTCTGGCTTCCGTCCGGCGGCGTTGTCCCTTCCGGTGCGGCTGTCTGGCTTCCATCCGGCGGCGTTGTCCCTTCCGGTGCAGCTGTTTCTCCGCCCGGCGTTTCCGTCGCACTTCCACTCGGCGCATTCGTTTCATTTCCTCCCGGCGCAGCTGTCTCTTCCGGTGCAGCCGTTTCATTTTCTCCCGGCTCCAGACTTTCCACAGGATCGTCAGTCGGTTCCGGCGGCAGGGTCGGCTCCTCCGTCGCCTCCGGGTCTGCCGATACCGTCACATTAATCTTTTCATCAATCCCAGACGCCGTGAGCGCATGGACTACTGTCTCGCCGCCCTTGACGCCAGTGATCATGCCGTTCTGATCAGCTGACGCTACCTTCGGATTCTCGCTGTACCAGAGGACTTTTTCTGTCGCGTCGACCGGCGTGACTACTGCAGGCGCGCTAACGCTCTGTCCTGTCTCAACCCACATCTTTTCTTTTTCATAACGGATGCTCTCCACTTTTGTCTCCGGTGCATCCTCTTTCAGGTTAAGGACAGCATCGCTTACAGTAACATTGAGTGTAATTTTGTTTTTCCCATCAACATAAGCTTCATCCGGAAAATAATATCCCTGATCTGACGCAGAATATTTCATTCCTTTAAAATGGTGTGCTGTTGACGTCCATGCATTGACAAGGCAGATATCAAATGCATCGCCAGAATGGGTATATTTATACTGGTCTAACTCAATCTCATAATCATTAAACTTTGCAGAGTTTATTGTCAGCGCTGCACTGGAAAGATTAGATTTCGTTGCGATACCGCGCTCTACGGTAACGTCCTTGATATAAAGGGTTCGCAGCGGCTGAAACTGGATTTTAGACGCGGTCAGTGTAAAAGTATAATTTCCCTCGCTCTCTCCCTGTTTGATCTCCAGATAATCCGTCCCCTCAAAATCATTCCAGGAACCACCGTTGCCATAAAGACCAGCCAGAAAACTCTTCGGCTCTGTTACTTTTACAATACAGTACGCAGTCACTCCCTGCGGCACGGTCGCCGTCACAAGGCAGGTGCCAAGCCCTTTCGGCTTTATAACCCCTTTGTAGCTGACGTCCGCCACGCCCGGGTCGGAGCTCTGCCAGGTGATCGTATCCGCCGCATCCGCCGGCGTCAGGGAAGCGGTAAGCTGCTCGCCTTTGCTGTTTAAGTCCAGGCTGACCATGTTCTTATCCAGCGCGATTGCCGTCGCGTCCCCTTTTTCCACGCCGAAGCACCCGACGATCGCGGAGACGATCTCCGGCTGGATCACTGTCCCTATGCGCTTATAGCCGCTGTCGCGGTCCTGCTGTGTCCCGCGGGAGAACAGCGCAAACCCGAAGTCCCCGCTCCAGCCGTTGTCCCAGTATACCGGCACGCAGCCGTTCCTCTTTGCCTCGGTGCACAGCTTCCATGCATAGTAGGCGCGGAACGACGTGTTCTGCGGGTCGGGGTTTCCCGCCTTGCTCTTGCCGCTGTTTTCCTTGACGCTCTTGTCAATCGAGCCGTACTCGCCGATGACAACCGGATAGCCGTTGTCCACAAACTTTGTCTTCATCATTGCAAACTGGGCTTCCATGTCGCTCTCGCTGCCGTAGCCCACGCTCTTGTCGGGGTCTGCGTCGCTCCCCCACTGGGTCTGGTTATAATCCTCCTGCCCGCAGAACTCCCACGGCGTATAATAATGCACAGAGATCATAATGCGCTTTTCCCCTGCCGGGATGTCTGCGCTCCGGTTCGTGTCCTCCGGCACCTGGAAACCGTAGTCCCCCGCCGTATAGTCGATATTGGTGTTAAATCCCGGGACCAGCAGCCAGCGCCTTGCGTTGTTCCCGCCGGTCTTCCTGACTGTGTCCACGAAGATCTGGTTGTAGTCGTTGATATTTTTATATGCCGCCTTGATCGCATTGTCCCCTTTGATCTCCGCCCCGATCTCATTCATGGACTCAAAGATCATATGCTCGTCATAATCCCGGAAGCGCTCCGCGAGCTGCCCCCACACGGCGCCAAACTTTGCCTTGATCTCCTCCTGGCCACTCTTTTCCGGCAGGATCCAGCCGCCCGCCACGGTGGAATAGCCGTCGCCGTGTATGTTCATGATGACGTAGAGGTTGTATTTGACTGCCATGTCCACAACCTCCTGCACGCGGTCAAGCCATGCTTTATTTAATGTATAATCCGGACCGCTCCCGATCTTCCCAAGCCATGATACCGGGATGCGGATGGATTTAAAGCCACTGGTTTTTACGGCGCGGATGAGGGACTCGGATACTTCAACGTTAGTCCATGCCTTTTCATCCGGCATACCGCCCGTGTTGGCTTCTAACTGGTTCCCCAGGTTCCAGCCCGCCCCCATCGCCTCCACGATCTCCTGCTGGTTTAACTCATTAAAATCCCCCTCCTCTGCCTGTGCGGCAGGAGCCGGGACAAACCCGGCCCCCAGTCCGACAAGCAGGGCAAGGGAAAGAAGCAGCGAGAGAAGCGAACGTTTTGTTTTCTGCATAGATAGCTCCTTTCCTGTTGCCTGTCGCATCATAGTGGGTTTTCCGGCTGCGGGGTCGGCTGACATGCCGGCCGGGATGCCGCCCTCTGCCGGGATTTGCTGTCATACCCCTGCGAAGAGCTGATATATCGCCCTGGCCTCTGTCCGCCGCGATCCCCGCCGCAGCCGGAAGCTCCGCCTTATTTTACTTTTACAGTTTTGACCTTGCTCCAGCTTCCATAATGCTTTTTACCTTTCACGGTCTTATAGGCGCGGACTTTGACAAAATATTTCTTTTTGCTCTTGAGCTTTTTGATCGTTGTCTTGAGTGTCTTTGCCTTTTTGATATTCACCGTCTTTTTGCCTTTTTTCATCTTCTTATCAAGGCCGATGACAACCTGGTAGCCGGTTGCGCCGGACACCTTCTTCCACTGTACGGTCAGTGTCTTTTTCTTCTTCGAAGATACTTTCTTGACCGTTACTTTCTTGACTGTTACTTTGGTCGTCTTGGAAGAGGAAGACGGCTTCTTGGTCGGCGCGGCTGTGTTCTGCACATCCGGACTGCCGGACGGCTGGATGGACGGCGTCCCTTCCGGCGCTGCCGTCTGCTGTCCGCCCGGTGTGTCCGTTGCTTCTCCGCCCGGCGCCGCTGTCTGCTGTCCGCCTGGCTCCTCATCTGAAGACTTCGCTACGAGTGCATCGATTGCTTCCTGCACTTTTTGCTTTGCCGCTGCGATCTCTTCTGCCGTTCCCGATGTCATAACTTCTTCTGCGGCAGCAATCGCATCCTGCAGCGCATTCCAGCTCTCCTCTGTATACTCTTCGCTGTTTAAGCCGGAAGCTTCTTCTAACAGGCTATCCAGCTCGGCTTTTGCCTGATACTGCGCTACCGGTTTTAATTTGACAATGCATTCCCTGAGATATCTTTCATCTTCCAGATACCGGCTGACTTTGTCTGTCGTTCCCTCGTTGATCGTTGTCAGAGCCATTTCTACCGCTTCCAGATACTCATACCATGCGTCTACGCTGTCGTCGTCATCGTCGTAGTAATAATCTTCCTGTGTGATGGTCAAAGTCTTTCTGTAAGTAGCTACGAGAATCTGCCTTGCCGCCTCGCGCAGCTTTGTCATAGCGTCGTTATATGCAGTAACCTGATCCATCAGGCCGCTTTCTTTGCTGCTTTCAATTAACGCTTTTGCCTCTTGCAATGCAGTCTGCATCGCCTGCCAGAGTTCTGCTTCATACTCGTTCTCATCCATCTCTCCGACTGTTTTAACTTCTTCTTCCCATTCAACCGCAAGATCGGACGGACGATACAAAACTTTATCAGACGTCCAGCCATAGTTGCCATAATATTTTGTCGCTGCATACTCTTTCAAAACGTCATAAGTTGTTCCGTCACAGATAACCTGCAGCGTCTCTGATGTGTTATAGAACATTCCGTCTACTACGAGATCCTGTTTTACCCCGTCAATCGTAACGCTCTTCGTAGCGCCGGTCGTTCCCAGTGTCTCCTTCGTGTATTCTGTATTTTCAAATACAACTTTTTCTAACGCTTTACATCCTGCGAAAAGCCCTCCCATGCTCTCGGAGTGGTTCGGGTCTCCCAGAATCTGTTTTACCGTCTTTGGAATGATAATCTGCTTTAATTTAGCAATATCTTTCAGAGTGTTGCATCCCAATACGGTCAGGCTTGCGGGAAGTTCCAGCTCAGTTATCTGTGTCGAGTCAAATACATTGTCTCCTAAAGGAAGCATTTCCTCTACTGCAGAACCGCTGGTTCCGGCAGCCGCAGCCGGCTGATATTTGCTTCCCAGATTTTTCGGGAGCGTTATCGAAGTAATCCCGCTGACAAAGAATGCATAGTCTCTGATCGCAACGACACTGTCTGGAATCTCAATCTGCTTCAGCGCAGGCGTCTGAGCCGCAAAATATTCCGGCAGCACTTCTACCCCATCCGGGATATTGATCTCTGTCAGCTTGCTGCACAGATAGAAGCATCTCTCGCCAAATTTCTGCACACTGTCTGGAACGGAAATCGTAGTAACGTTTTCGCAATAATAAAATGCGTTTGCCGGAATTTCTTTTACGCCGTCATTAACCTCCAGGACAGCTTTCAATGCGCGGCAGCCGCTGAAAGCATTTTCTCCCAGGGCGGTTATCGTGTAGTTTCCATCTGACTTCCACTTTTTACAGCCTTCCAATGCGCTCCTGCCTACTTCCAGTGTGTCGGACAGCGGCAGGGTTTCTACATTTTCCAAGCCATAAAATGCATAATCTCCTATCTTTGAAACTGTAGTCTCTGTGTCACTGTCCATGACAACGACAGAAGTAATCTCTTTGAGATAATTTTTCCACGGAATCTCTGCTTTTTCAGCATTTCCCGGCTCTTCCTCGGAAGCAAAACCTTTTTCCAGGATGCTCTTGTCATGGATTGTCAATGTATGTGTCACGTTATGGTATCCCCATGTCCCGTCTTCACTGACAGTCTCTCCATATACCTGGAATGGAGCATAGTTGCTGGATGTTCCAAACCAATTGTCAGTATCCTGCGTCTCGGCACGCACCCAATACTCGCCCGGTTTTGTCGGCATTTTCGACGGATTTTCTTCATCAACCAACTCCCATTTCGCCGTTGGGCTGTTCCCTGAACCGCTGAGAACCTGTTTATAATAGTAGTACGTAATCTCTCCGGCTTCGTCTCCCGCCTTGTTGTAAACTACTTTTGGTTCTTTTGCGTCAATATCATAGTAATCCTCCTGGGAAATGCGCAGGACATTTTCTTTTTCAATTAATTTTTCAAGCTCTGCCTCATCTTCCACTAAGACAACTTTATTGCCCGGAGTTATCTGCGTAAATTTATAAAAAGCATTTTCCGCATCGTCTATATCGTCCGGAACAGTTTGCATCGTATCACTGGGAGAGCCGGCTAAATCTTTGTATCCTTTCTCGTCTTTCCCCGCTTTTACAACATAAACGGTACATCCGCTGACGGATGTGGCCGCCGTGGAGTCCAGTTTGAAAGTAAACGGATGAACTTCCCCTGACGGCGCCGCATGGAGATATAATCTTTTCAGGGAATAATCTCCTACAAAAGGCCCGGCATTAGACATACCGTTCATCGCAGCGCTCATGTTAGCAGAAAGCTCCGCCCAGACCATATTAGGAAGATTTTCTAAAATGCCCTTTGCGCTGGTCGTAAACGTCCAATTCGTTTTATCCGCCAACTGCAGTGATTTTAGCTGCCAGCAGTTAGTAAAAATACCCATTGTGACACTTTTTAGTTTACATTCGTCTGAAAAATCTACATCATATAAACTATAGCAGTCTGAAAATGCCTGGTTCCCTATCTCTGTCAAAGCAGGCAGACTGACTTTTTCCAGTGAGCTGCAGCCCTGAAACGCCGATGCCCCTACTTTTTGCACCGTATCTAATTCGATCGTTTTCAGCTTGCTGCATTTAGAAAATCCGTTGCCTCCAATTTCAGTAATACCTGGCAGATCGACTGATTCCAGACTAGTACAGTTGCTAAACGTACTGCTTCCAACTGTAACAAGATTCGGCAGACTGATTGATTGCAGGCTGCTGCAGCCAGAAAATGTATTTGATCCGGTACTCGTAAGCTCTGGCAAAGAAACCTCGCTTAGATTACTGCACTCATAAAAAGTGCTGTTGGAATTTGTCAGTTTTGGCAAAGAGATGCTTTTTAACGCCGTACATTTCCGGAATGTATTGCTGCCCGTTATCGTCTCCAGTTTTGGCATCTCTACACTTTCCAGAGATTCACATAGGTAAAAAATATCACCTCCTGTTATCGTCTGAAGTTCTGGCATAACTACTTTGGTAATCTTCGTTGCGGCAAAACCGCCTCCCAGAGTTTCAATTGCCGGCAGTTCCAGTGTTCCGGACAGGCTCGTCTTGCGGAACGCATTGCTGCCGATAGTTGTCAGCTGACCGATACCCTGCACTTTCGACAGCTTACTTGTATATGTGCTGATAGAGCTGTTAATGATAGCGCCGGCAAATGCACATTCTTTTACCTCTGTCAGTTGTGACGCCCTCCGAAGGTCTACTTCCGTTAAATTCGGATAACCTGATTTGGAGCTTGCACTGTAAAACGTATACTTGCCTACACTTTTGATTCCTCCGGTAAAAACGATTTTCTCAATCGAATCCCTGTACTCAAACCATGGTACATTTGTATACGTCTGAGTTGACCAGTCCGGCATCACGCCGGGATCTTTTCCTTTCAATTGCGATGTGTCAACATTATCCAAGGTAGAAATGGTCAGAACGCCATCTTCCAGAGACCAGTGCAATGTATCCGGCGTCTCGGCTTCTAACTCACCATGAGTCCCGCCAAAATCTCCGGACGCAGATACCGCATCTCCTTTTCTTGTCGCTGTATCCACAGTTGTTTTTGCATCTTCCGACTGAAACATATTATTTGCTGCAGCCGCAGATGCCTGGCTGTCTGCAGGCAGCGACGTTATAACTAGCGCCGCTGCAAGCAAAAAGCTGATTCCACTTTTTCTCATGCCTTTACCTCCTCTTTTTCTTTTTTGAGCAGTTTACTGCACTATTATGCGTGCATACTACTGTACAACGGCAGAAAATGCTTTTTTTGTGTGGAGCCGCCGGGTGGACTTATCCTACTTTTCCTGTAACACACCCCGCCGGTTTGCCATCTGCTGTCGGTGCGCCCCTTTTTAAGGCGCACTTTTCCTGTGGCACACCCCGCCGGTTTGCCACCTGCTGTCAGCGCGCCCCTTTTTAGGACGCACTTTTCCTGTGGCACGCGCCGCCGGCTTGCCATCTGCTGTCGGTGTACCCTTTTCAGGACACACTTTTCCTATGATACACGCCGCCAGTTTGCTATCTGCTGTCAGCGCACCCTTTTCAGGACACACTTTTCCTATGGCACACCCCGCCGGCTTGCCATCTGCTGTCGGCGCGCCCCTTTTTAGGACACACTTTTCCTGTGGCATACTCCGCCGCTTTGCCATCTGCTGTCAGCGTACCCTTTTTAGGACGCACCTTTCCTGTGGCACGCGCCGCCGCTTTGCCATCTGTTGTCGGCGCACCCCTTTTTAGGACGCACTTCCTCTGTGACACACCCCGCCGGTTTGCCACTTGCTATCAGCGCACCCTTTTTTAGGGCGTACTTTTCCTGTGACACACCCCGCCGGCTTGCCATCTGCTGTCGGCGCGCCCCTTTTTAGGACACACTTTTCCTGTGGCACGCTCCGCCGCTTTGCCATCTGCTGTCGGTGTATCCTTTTTCAAGGGCGCATTTTTCCTGTGGCACACTCCGCCGGCTTGCCATCTGCTGTCGGCGTACCCTTTTTAGGACACACTTTTCCTGTGACACACCCCGCCGGTTTGCCATCTGCTGTCGGTGTATCCTTTTTCAGGACACACTTTTCCTGTGGTACACGCCGCCAGTTTGCCATCTGCTGTCGGTGTACCCTTTTCAGGACACACTTTTCCTGTGGCACGCTCCGCCGGTTTGCCATCTGTTGTCAGCACACCCTTTTTTAGGGCGCACTTCCCCCATTGTCTCCACACAGTAAAAAAAGCATATTATCCCACCGCGGTACAATATATAGAAAAGGCAGAAAAAGACCGCACACCGATAAGATACCAGTGGCAAGCCCGATATCTGCATGGTACAGTTTTAAAAAAACACACGGGGTACGGTGTTATTTTTTTATTTTTCCCCCGATGTACGTCTCCCGCTGCCTTATTCCCACATGCTTTACCGTTACGATCTGCGGCTATTTTCAGACATTATGTCAAAAAAACTGCCATCAACCGCAACTCTTTACCACATAATTTGTATTATGTGGTAAAACTGTCTGGATTAGCGAAAATGAGGTATTCCCCCTCAAAAAGGGCTGCACTTTTTGAAATTTTTAACGTGATCTGTTGCTCTTTTTGAAAAATATGAAATCGATAAAATGAAAATAAACATTGAAATCATAGATGTATCGTGCTATAATAGCTTCAATGTGGTAGGGAAATACCACATAATACAAATTATGTTGTAAAAGCAGTCCAGACACGCTGAAATATCGGCGTTGTCTTTTTTCTTATGGCGAAAACCATACCATCCGGCACAATTTCGCCGATTTTCTATTGGCTAAACACCAATCCCATATCATCCAGCTGCTTTATGTGTTCTCCACTGGAAGCCCGAATATAAATTCTTGTAGTCTCAATGCTATTGTGTCCCAGAATATCCGCCAACTTTCCAATATCCCTACTCATCTCATAATACGTTCGTGCAAACAGATGCCTCAGATTATGCGGAAATACTTTTTTCGGATTTATCCCGGTATGCTTGCAGAGCGACTTCATCTCCTTCCAGATATTGCTCCGATCCAATGGTTTTCCCTTTGCTGTCCGAAAAACCGGACCATTGTCTAACTTATTCCTCGCAATATAATACATAAGCTTCTTTCGCAGAGAATGTGGGAGAAATACTTCCCGTTCCTTTCCCTTGCAGTAAATATGCGCCACCCCTTTTTTCACCGCACTAACTGTTATCATCTCCAGCTCGCTTACGCGCAGCCCGGTTGCACAGATGGTCTGGATCAGAAATGCAAGCCGCGCATTCCCAAGCTTTCCCGCCATTCCTACCAACTTCCAGTAGTCCTTTTTTGTCAAATTCCTTTCAGAAGAGCGAAACGTCTCTTTCTGTATCTTGAACGTCTTTACCCGGAAATCATACCACCCCATAAACTCCAGGAAACGGTTTGCCGCCACCAGATAGGAATTAATGCTGCGCGTCTTGTATTCCCCGCTGCTTTTTAACGTCTCCTTGTATTCAACCATCAGTTTCTTTGACAGCTCCCTGCCGTCTGCAAAGTCCGCCAGCTTCTTTAAATCCCGCAGATATTTTTCTACCGTTGCTTGCTGCTTCTCTTCGCTGTAAAGCTGTTCCTCAAAGTCCTTCATCCTTTTTTCCGTAATCTGATACTTCATAAAAATCCCTCCTCGTCTTTGTGACAAGCTGCATAATGCACGGCAAACCACCGTCCTGCGGCAGCCTGTTTGTAATTCTTTAGTTCATGTTTCACAAGCTTCCCTTATTTATTAGTTTACTCTTTTTTTTCGGAAATCCCATACCTTTTTTTGCCATTTTACCGGCTTTTTTCTGCCAATTACACTCCAACTCCATGCCAGACGCACTCCATAACAGACGCACTCCATGTCAGCCACGCTTCATACCAGACGCACTCCATGCCAGCCACGCTCCATAACAGACGCACTCCATGTCAGCCACGCTTCATACCAGACGCACTCCATGTCAGCCACGCTCCATGCCAGACGCACTCCATAACAGACGCGCTCCATGCCAGCCATGCTCCATGTCAGCCACGCTCCAGTCAATTGGGAACTGAGCAGGCATCTTATATATAGAACGCTTACGCTATTTCAACCACTCGCAATAGCAAGAGGTTTATTTTTTGCTACGCTTATTTCTCTTTTAAGAGAAACTTACTTGCAAAAGAGGACATATGCCCTGACAAAAATAAGCCGCTCCGCAGAAAAATCTGCGAAACGACTGTCCAGTTTGAGTTTCCCCATTTTTTCTGAAAGACAATTGTAGTCTAAAATAAGAAATGCAAAAACACTTCTTAAATGTTATA
>CANQCD010000228.1 GCA_947589455.1 uncultured Lachnospiraceae bacterium
AGCTCGGCGTCATAGTCTGACGCCTGCAGCCCCTGCACTGTCTCTAAGTCTTCCTGCCATCCGGCGGAAAAATCGCCTGGACGGTACAGCACATCAGCGGAAGTCCAGCCCACGCTGGTATCATAAAACCTTGTCTCTGCGTACTCTTTCAGCACGTCATATGTGCTCCCGTCGCAGATGACCTGCAGGGATTCCGGCGTAGAGGCAAACATACCGTCTACAATGATTTTCTGCTTCGTATCGTCTATCGTCACATCCCGTTCCAAACCTGTTGTGCCCAGCGTCTCCTTGGTATACTCTGTATTCTCAAATATAACTCTCTCTAAGTTCCGACATCTGCCAAACAGACCTCCCATAGTTCCACTTTGTTTTGGTGCGCTGAGTATTGTGGTTACTGTCTTTGGTATAGAAATCGTCTTCAAATTCTCAATCCCATTAAATGCCATACCGCTCAATGTTGTAAGGCTCTCCGGGATTTCAATGCTGTCCAGCTTGGTACCAGAAAACGCACAATTACCGATTGAAACCTTATGTGCCAGCGGATCGCCGCTTTCTGCCTGTACACTCTGCCCACTTGCGCTTTCCGCAGGACCGGTATACTTGCTTCCCAGCTTGTTCGGAAGCTGGATGGACGCCAGTCCTGTGTTAGCAAAAGCATAGTCCCCGATCACGACAACGCTCTCCGGGAGCTCAATCTGTGTGATCTGCGATGCACCATTCATGAAACTTTCCGGAATCTCTTCCACGCCGTCCGGAATACGGATCGACGTCAAATTGGAACATAGACTAAAACTGTACCCACCGAACTTCTGTACCGTATCCGGTATGGATACCTCCCGCATCCTACAGGAATAAAATGCATACGCCGGCACTTCTGTCACGCCGTCTGCAATGGTGACTTTTACTGACAGCGCACGGCAGCCCCTAAACGCTGCTTCCTCGATCTTATTTACCGTCAGCGCTCCCACCGGTTTCCAGCTGGTGCAGCCCTGGAACGCACCCCGGCCCGCCTCCAGCGTATTGGCTACCGGCAGGGACGTCACTTCGCTCAGTCCATAAAAAGCGTATGCGCCGACTTTGTCCAGTGGGTCGGAGCCATTCTCATCATCTGAGATCACTACAGAAGTAATCTCTGACAGATGCTCTTTCCACGGCACTGCAGCCTTTGACGCATCGGATGGGGCTTCCTCTGACGCAAAGCCCTTCTCCAGGATCGTCCTGTCATAAACTGTCAGCACATGCGTGCCGTTATGGTATCCCCATTTGCCGTCTCTACTCAATGTCTCGCCTTCTACATGGAATGGAGCATAGTTACTGACCGTGCCGAACCAGTTTTCTGTATCTTCTGTCTCGGCGCGCACCCAATAATCGCCTGGCTCGGTCGGCGGATCGTTTGGATGTTCCTGATCCGCTAATTCCCAGTAGCTATATCCTTGCGATACACCGTTTTTCTTCGTGTAATAATAATACTTTATTGTTTTGGCTGCCTCTTCCCCGGCTTTATTTTCCAAAACTTCTGGCTCTACCGGATCTGTGTCATAATAGTCCTCCTGAGAGATGCGCAGCACATTTTCCTTTGCAGCCAGTTTATCCAGCTCTTCTGCACTGTCAAGCAAGACAACCTTATTTCCCGGCGTCAGATTGGTAAACTCACACAGACAGTCCTCTATATCGTCTTTCTCATTCTGACCGTTATTCAGCTGGAGGGTTCCTTTCCATGTAGACGTATACAGCTTATCCTGATTGCTTTTCACCGCATAAATAGTACATCCGCTGACTGTCGTTGCCGCCTCTGTAGCATCGGCAAGTGTAAATCCAAGGGCGGCAGAAATCATGCTGCTTGTTGACAGCTCCGCTGTTGAACAATCCACATACAACCTTTTTAAAGAATATCCCGCATTAAACATTTGTGCATATTTTCCGGATGATGAGAACCATGTCTTACCCATCGAAGGCGACATCTGTGCCCATACCAGATTGTTCATTCCCTTAAATATAGTGAGCCCTTCTGTTCCTGATGTGATCTCTTTGTCTTTTAACTGCAAAGACGTCATCTGCATACACCCAGTAAACATTCCCTCTCCACCATTTAACGTTTTTAACTGTGGGAAGTTTACCTGATACAGAGCTGTACAGCCCATAAAAATATTGCTCATCCCACTTGCAATCTCTGTAATGGCAGGCAGACTGACCGTCTCAAGCGCTGTGCAATTTTGAAACATGGATCTTCCTAATGTCGTCAGCTCTGGCAAGTTTACTTCTGTTAATGCCGGACAATTTATAAACATTTCTTTGCCAGTCGTCGTCAACTTTGGCAAATCTACTGTCTGTAATGCACTACATCCTTTAAATGTCGAGTCGCCTATTGTCTGCAGCTTGTCAAGATGGATTTCCTTTAAGCTGGTACAGCCCTGGAACATAGTGTTGGTGGCTTTCTCCAGACTTGGCATATTTACAGTCTCCAGTTTCACATCGCCACTGAACATACTGGTTTTTGCATCTGTTAAATTTTCTACTGTCACAGACTGCAGTTGTTTCATACCGGCAAGTATCAAATTGCCGCTTGGAACCGTTATGCCTGGCAGATCAATTTCCTCGATTGCCGTACTGTAGAATGGATACATCCCTAAATCCGTAATCTGTGCAAGTCCCTTGATTGTTTTTAATACGGAGTCCTGCGTGTTTCCAACACAGAAAGCGTAATTGCCAATCTTAGTCAATTTGGGCGCTCCAGTAAGATCGATCTCTGTAAGCACAGGATAGCTACAATCCGTATCGTTGATACCAGCGCCAAATGCAAACGCCCCGATTCCGGTAATGTCCCCGGTAAATACGATCTTTTTAATCTGCTCACGGTATGGGAACCACGGCGCAGTCCGATAACCGTTTTTCCCTGAGCCGCTCACTCTGTCCTCTCCGGCAGTTATCGTGAAATCCGGGATCGCCTGCCAGTTTTCCTGCCTGTCGGC